>JADFLA010000018.1 GCA_022564635.1 Nanobdellota archaeon
TTTAATATAAACCATTTAGAATCACCTCGTTTTTAGTAATTTTATAGACGGTAAACTATATAAATCTTCCTATCTCTCGTCGAGAGATAAAATTATAGAATTAGTAATTGTGACACAACCTGTTCGGGTCGCCTAACACACATTTTATGATTCGCTCTTTGTTCGCTTCGCTCACAATGTCGCTCAATCTTCGTTTTCTTTCAGAAAACGACATAAAATGTTGTATGTTAGGCGGACGTTTTTAAGCCACCTTAGTTACTGAATCTATATGCGTTACTGCCTTCGCTTAATCAATAGTGATTAAACGATTCACTGCGTTCTTCTAAGTTTTTTAATTCAAATTCTAATAAGAGGTTTAAGTGTGAATTTAGTATTTTAGACATAAGAGAATAGTTTTACAATAGATTTTGTTACTTTTATTAAGTGGTTAAAAATAGAAAGATTTAAATAGTAGAATTAGTTGATATAAAGACAAATGATAGAAAGTCAAACTCCATATTTTAGGGAAACTGAAATACTAACTGTTTTAGATATGTTGGAAACTAGCCCAGGTGTTGCTGTTATGGGTAGGTTTGGTGCTGGAAAAACCACCTTTATGAAGGAGTTTTTTAAATATTGTCAAGACCAGGGTATATCAACTTCTCAACGCTTATATGATGGTCACGAGTTCACTTCACCTGAACGCGCTAAAAGTGAAGGTGATGATTTAGTTGACGAACTTCTTATAGCTAATGATGGCAGACAGAGAATTATGCTTGTGGACAGCGGTGATTATTTTTACTTGCCGAAAGGCGAAACCATAGGTTGGGAACGAAAGATGTTTGGAGTTGATTCAAGTTATTCCTCTCCAAGTTATAATGAAGCTGATAGAGCACTCGGTGATCCTGAAAAAATG
Source organism: Nanobdellota archaeon (assembly GCA_022564635.1). GTDB lineage: Archaea > Nanobdellota > Nanobdellia > Woesearchaeales > GW2011-AR4 > JACPJP01. Next base: position 896 of record JADFLA010000018.1, read on the forward strand.
GAATCTTTAGTCGAAAAATTAGCGCAGCTAGAATACGATGGCAATGAATACATAAGAAGGTGGGAAGATAGAATTCATAGAGGTTCATTAGAATCTAATGAAAAACACCAACTTAATCGTGAAATTCCTTCTTCTCCGAGAGAATACTACAAACAGAACAGAAAACAGGGTCTTGAAAGGAAGATAGCTATTAGCGACCAATGTGCAAGAGCAATGAGAGAATTAGGTTATTCTATGGAATCTGGCAGAGTTAAAGCAGTTCTAACTTATCATACAACATTTAGATATGGCAAAGCAAGTGATGAAGCGTATCAACCCGATAAAGGTCTTGGAGTAACTTTTGATATGTTCCTAGCTCCACATTTAGTTAATTTTAATTTGCCAGAAGCATATGAACCAGATAAAGCACGTTCATATTTACAAATAGTTAAAGGACTTCAAAATCCAGAACAAATTGAACAAGTTTTGAATATTACTGGTGGTGAACATGGAGTTATGAAATTGGCAATACGCTCTCCAGATGAAAATCAATCACAAAGATTACTAACTCTTACAAGAGATGAATTAGAAAGAATGAGTCCTGATGAACTAGAAAAAGAACTAAGTTTGGTAGTTAATTTAGTAAAAAAACATTCATTAAATTGGGAATAATTTGTAATATTTTTGTTTGAAACCCTCCTATTAAATCAAAGGGCTTTTCTAGTGCAATAAGTTTTAACAAAGTTCCAATTAAAAAACTACGGCAGTAACGCATACGGTGGCTTAAAAACCGCTTCGCGCCTAACGGGTCGCCTAACACACATTTTATGATTCGCTCTTTGTTCGCTACGCTCACAATGTCGCTCAATCTTCGTTTTCTCTAAGAAAACGACATAAAAAGTTGTACGTTATACTACCTTTTTCTTTATACCACTGGACATTGCTTATACTGCACTGGACATTTGTGCGTCAGATTTATAAATGATTAATTTCTGAACTTTGATATATTGATCCAAAACAGCTTTATTTTCTTGGAAAGGGTAAAAAGAGGAATAGAAAAAAAGATATGGAAGCAAGGCATTTATAGCTGGGACTCTTTTCTTAGTAAAAATAAAATTGATGGCTTAAGCACTGTAAGGAAAAAATATTATGACAGAAAAATAATAGAAGCAAGAAAAGCATTGTACAATTTTGACTCAACTTATTTCAAAAATATTTTACCGCAATCAGAAAACTATAGATTATATGATTTTTTTAAAGAAGATTGTGTTTTTCTTGATATTGAAACAACTGGATTGGATTCAAAAAATGATGATATTACTCTTATTGGTCTATTTGATGGTCTTAATACCAAAACCATGATTAAAGGCATTAATCTCGATTATAAAATATTAAAAAATGAATTAAAGAAATATAAACTGATTGTAACTTTTAATGGAAGCAGTTTTGATGTTCCTTTCATGAATAAAACTTATCCTGGTTTATTGCCAAATATTCCTAATTTTGATGTTAAATCAGTAACCGACAGGTTAAACCTCAAAGGTGGCTTAAAAGAAATTGAGAAAAAACTTGGCATTAAAAGAAATAAAATTATTGAAAAATTCTATGGCGGAGATGCGGTAAGGTTATGGAGAATGTACAAAGCGACAGGAGATGAATATTATATAAAGCTACTAATAGAGTATAATGAAGATGATATTATTAATCTAAAAACAATAGCTGAATATTGTGTTAGGAAATTAAAGAAACAATTCCCTAAGAATCAATAACCAACTCCCTAACATCTTTCGCTGCAGGAATAAGAGCTGCTTTTAAAACAACTTCTGCAACCTTTTCTGGTTTAAGCATCTTTTCCCTTTGCGGATCATTTTTGCTTATATACCTGTCATGTATTGGGGTGTTAGTTTTAGATGGATATACTGCAATAATTGAAATTCCTTTATCTTTTAAATCTTCATGAACCGCGTTGCTTAAACCGGCCTGTCCGTACTTAGAGGCAGCATAAGCAACTCTACCAGCTTTGGTTTTCTTTACAGTACTTGTAATTATATTTACAATATTCCCGGATTTTTCCTTTAACATATAAGGAACAACTTCCTTTATACAATTAAAATAACCCGTTAAATTAATATTAATTTGATCATCAAATTCTTTATATGATACATCCTGAATAGAATTCCAGATTGCAATTCCAGCATTATTAACCAAAATATCAATTTTATTATATTTTTTTATTATTTTTTCAATTGTATCTTTGATTTGTTCTCTGTTTGTAATGTCCATTTCAAAAGAATCTGCACAATAGTTATTGTTTTCAATCTCTTTCTGAACTTGTTTTAATTTATCCAAATGCCTTGCAGTCAAAATTACCAAAGCTCCTTCTTCAGCAAACTTTTTAGCTATTTCTTTTCCAATACCTGAACTTGCTCCTGTTATTAATGCTGTTTTGTTTTTTAATTGCATTTTATTATTAATTATTATTTTTTATTGAGTTTTAATTATTGTTTTAACTCAACTTAACCCCACTAAAATCACTCTTAATTTCCTCTTTTTTCTCAGAATTTTTAACAATTTCCTCAAAATCAGGAATCTTTACTGGAATAGCAAACTTGGAGAAATTAGAGCTTATCAAAGCCTCCCCAACATCTAAAGAAGCTATGGTTCTGTCATCATCACTTAAATCTTGAGAAGCGGATTCTATAATAGCTGTTCTTTCTGGTTTCATTTCTATGCCCAAAATTATTTTAGTATTAATATTAGCTAGAATATCTCTGGGTATTAGTGAAGGTAATTGAGTAATAGCAGTCAAGCCAACCTTAAATTTTCTACCCTCTCTTGCAATTGTGGAAAATATATTGGAACCATGTTCCAAAGCCTCTTTTCCCAAAACCCTTGGTGCTTCTTCCAAAACAATAGAAATAACTGGTTTGTCTTTTAATGTACCTTCCATCTTATAATACTTATATTTGTTAAAAACCTCTGTTGTTATCAAGCTCCCAATTAAAATTTCAACAGCTCCGGAAAAACCAGAAGTGTCTATAATAACAGTTTTCCCATCTTCCAATTCTTTAGAAATATCATTTATTGTATTTTCTCCCGCATTTAAATCAAAAATTCCTTTTGTAACTATATTTTCTCCTTGTATCTCCAAATCTAATAAATAAAGCAATCTTCTCTTAACAACAGAAATTGTTTGCTCAATAAAGCTTACACCCTCTATTTTCTTCTCAAATAATATATGTTTAATCCAGTTTGTGCCAAAATACTTGTAATACAAAATCAATGCTTGTTCCTGAGCATCTGAAAAATCTACAACACCATCAAAGTGATGCGGTTTGATATTTTTAATATTAATTTTTAATGTTTTTGTACCCGATGGTGGATTTTTTGGTGTATAATAAACAACTTTATCATTAAATACATTATCTTTTAAACCAATGCTATTCCTGCCGTAATACTCATCATGCGGATCTAAAACTAGAATTCCACAATAATCTTGATTTATTAAATTCCATAAAATATTAATTATCAAATTGCTTTTTCCTTTTCCTGTAGTTCCAGAAATCAGAATGTGATGGCTTAAAACTTTACTCCCTTCCAGGTAAATAGGAACATCTAACATTTTGCTTCCAGACCTTAAATTACCAATAAACAGGGGATTTTGGGGTTTGGTTAAAAATGATAAATCATCTTTGGTTATTTCCCTTACCTCAGAGAAAAATGAGGGCATTAATTTGCTGACAAATACATTATTATTTTTTATTGTAACTAGATTCTTTAATCCTGCAAGCATATAATTCCTTAAATTCTTGTCAAAAAATTCGGTATCAGTATTCTCCTCAAGGTTCATTCCAGAAATTAGTTCTAAATTTTGTTGAGATATTTGAGAGCCGTAAATTAAATCAAAAACCTGTAAAAGGATCTTAGTATCTTGGTTTTCAGAAACAAGTAGCTCTCCTAACTCCAGTTTTTGGTCAGATTTCTGCCTGATCAATATTTTACCGAATTCTCCACTAATCACTTGGCCTTTGATTATGTAAACCACCAAAGTAAAGAATTTTTAAGGATTTTATAAGGTTTTTGAAAATTTATTATCTAGATCATGCTTATTAATAATATTAAAATTTAAAACAGAGTTTGCTATTAAGAATCTATAATTCCTTATTTTCGTTTTTTATTATTTTAAGGGAGAGGTGTTTATCTACAATATGCATAAGAAAAAATTGTAGTTCCAAAATTCTTGAATGCCAATCATATCCATTTAATTCATATCTCTTAAATATTTTGTGCCACCAGTCGTCATCTCGATTATCCTGTTCAATAATAATTTCTTCATACCAGTTGAGATCTTGAAAATCCGGTCTCTTAAATATTTTTTTCCACCAGTAGTATCCTTTATTATAAGGAACCTTAAGGATATCACATATAATTTTTAAAAACTCCTCCACTTCTTTTTCACTCAATATGAATTCATTTACTGTTGTATCTTCTTTAAATAGCGTCAGTAATCTTTCACCAAGTTTTTTGTTCCAAATCTTAGGATACCTATGTAGGATTTTAACTAATCGTTTAATGTCTTCTTTATGCAACCCATAAAAGCAACCAGTTTTTTCTCCTCTATACCTAATCTGTGACAAGACCTTCTTATCTCTTGTCATTGGGCATAACGGCATGATTACATTCCTATTAATAAAAATAGATCTGTAATCTTCGTCAGCTTCATTGCGTATTCCTAAAAGACGTGGCTCTAGTGAAGCTAAAAATTTCTTTATAAAATTTCTTGTTTCCTCACAAGCGCAGAGAAATTCAGACAAATAAAAAGTTGCTCCGTGAATCGTAATTCTATTCTCAGCAAATTCAAAATTTAATGTAATAAATAAAAGATTACTCATTCTTTTAGCTTCAGCTGGATCATTGCCGGAATCATTTAATTTCTGCTTCATAAGTTGTAAATTCTTTTTATTTTTAGAAAATTTTAAGTCAAAGTCAACATACTTGACGTTTTTAATTAGGGGTTGTATAGGTCCACAAACAATACCGTTCTCTTCTAACCATTTCACTGCTTTTTTAGTTATACTTTCCGTCAAATTATCGAATTCAGCAACAAACTCCGTTAGATCAGCCATTTAAATAAGTAATGAAGCATAGTTTTAAAAATTTTTTAAATTAATTTATTTTATAAATATTTAATTTCCAATTTTATTAAAAATTTACAAAATAAAAACCAGTGGAAAATGTTCCATTTTCCTTGGCTTTGAAAACAGAAGATTTTCAAAACCTTTATAAAACGCAAAAACCATACTATTCAATGGGCTAGGCTGGTGCGTTGGTCCTGCATTGCAACTCTAAACGGACCTCATGAGAGAGCCGAAGCTTGGAAAGAGGCTTTAATTTAGCTTAGTGGTCTTGGTTTTAACGTTGAGGTTCTGTCCTTTAGGATCAATAAATTTGATAATCCATCAGGTCAGGAATGAAGCAGTGGTACTCTTTTATATTGATGCTTAGAGGGTAGCGGAACTACGATTTTTTCTTTTTGTTCATCAGAAAGTGCTTTACCAATTAAGGTTTCATTCCTCCCCAAACCATAAACATCTGCTGTATCAATCAAATTAACCCCGGAATCAACAGCAAATCTAAGAAATTCAATCGCGTGCTCTTCCGTTGCCTTTGGCTCGTATTCGTCCAATGCCATAGCCCCTAGTCCTATGCTTAAAACTTCTCTTCCGGCTATTGTTCTTGTTTGCATAAAACAATTGTAAAAAGTGATAATTTATAATATTGTTGGTTGAAAGGTAATGCTGAAATTGAAAAATGTCGGATAACGTTTAAAAAGAATGTTAGGCAATTGTTTTAATGTAGATATTAAGGAACTTCAGAACTATCTATGAAGGCTATTTCATCTAAAGATGGTTCAAGCTTTTTAGCCTCTCGTTTACTTTTTCTCCAACGCATTAAATGTTCACGAGTCCAATCAATACTCGAAAGGGTGTAAAGTAATAAGGCAACAGCAAAAATTGGATCATAAATTTTGTGTGGTTCGAGGAATGATGATACATCATCAAATTTTGGCACTCTGTTTAAGTCTAATTTGGTAATATATTTATCAACTAGTCTACTCGAATAAAATGCTGCAGGCACACCAGTGATGGGAAGGGTAAGTGCCTTTCTTATAGCTTTATTCATAGAACTCTTTGCGGAATTTGACAGACCTATATACTTTTCATCTGGTGCCTCAACCTTTGGTTCTAAGCCCTCAACTCTTGGTCCCTTATTATCATAAGCATTGCTCATTTTATTGTTGAAAACACAACTTAATATTTAAATCTATTTACCACTTTCAAAATGCAACACTTCAAAAACCACAATATTTAAATATATTCTTAACAATCGTTAAGTTTATATATATCCTATGCTAGTGTTATGTTAAAATGCAAAATCAGATGCCTCAGGAGATAGAAGTTTGGTATATAATACCTGCTTTAAGGAGAGAGATTGCTAAAAGCATGATTGTAGACTGCAATCTATCACAAAAACAAGTGTCTGATCATATGGGAATAACAGAAGCTGCTGTTTCTCAATATCTAAGCTCAAAAAGAGCAAAAGATGTTGTTTTCAGCAATGCTGTTTTGGATGAAATTAAAAATTCTGCAAAAAAGATTATAGATGATGAAATATTGCTTGTTCCTGAAATGATGAGATTATGTAAATTAACTGCTGTAAAGCAAGTTATGTGTGATATACATAAAGAGCAAGACGTTAAGTTACCAGAAGGTTGCGATATATGCTTTGATGAAGATTTAATTAAAGTGCAAATGAGGTGAAAAAATGGCAGAACAAGTTTTAGAAATAGACAGGTCAACTTATGACCATTACAATAAGGATAATTTAATCTATAAAGCCAAGCCAGGCTTAACAAAAGAAATAGTAGAAGAAATTTCTAATCAAAAAAAGGAACCAGAATGGATGCTTAAAAAACGATTAAAGGCTTTTGAAATATTCCAAAAAATGCCATTACCAACCTGGGGGCCTAACCTAAAAGATTTGGATCTAAATGAAATAATATACTTTCAAAGACCAAATGCCAAAAACAATGCAACTAAATGGGAAGATGTTCCAGAAGATATAAAGAAAACTTTTGACAGATTGGGTATTCCAGAGGCAGAAAAAAAGGCGTTAGCAGGAGCAGGTGCGCAATATGAATCTGATGTTGTTTACCATAATCTAAAAAAAGAATGGGAAGATCAAGGTGTTATATTCCTGGATTGTGATGAAGCATTAAGGCAGCATGAAGATTTAGTAAAAAAATATTTCATGACCTCTTGTGTACCTGTAACTTTACATAAATTTTCTGCTTTGCATGCAGCAGTATGGTCAGGGGGAACATTCATTTATGTACCGCCAAAAGTAAAAGTTACTATGCCTTTACAAGCTTACTTTAGGATGAATGCTAAGAAAGGTGGGCAATTTGAACATACATTAATTATTATAGATAAGGATGCAAAAGTAGAATACATAGAAGGATGCTCAGCTCCACAATATAATGTAAATAGTTTACATGCTGGTTGCGTAGAAATTCATGTTTTGGAAGGCGCAAGGGCAAGATATTCAAGCATAGAGAACTGGAGCAGAAACACTTACAATTTAAACACTAAACGTGCTATAGTTCAGAAAAATGGTGTTATTGAATGGATTAATGGCAATATGGGCAGCCACATAACTATGCTTTATCCAACATCTGTTTTGGTTGGAGAATATGCTAAAAGTGACTTTTTAGGAGTTGCTTTTGCAGGCAAAGGCCAGGACCAGGATACAGGAACAAAAGTTTATCATTTAGCTAAAAATACAACATCCACAGTAAGGTCAAAAAGTATCGCAAAGGATGGCGGAATCACTAGCTATAGGGGCTTAATAAGCATTAAGAAAGGAGCAAAAAATTGTAAATCACATGTAGAATGTGATGCATTAATGGTAGATAATATTTCCAAAAGCAACACTTTCCCATACATGGATGTCAAGGAAAAAGATGTTGAATTAGGGCACGAAGCTACTGTTGGAAAAATAAGCGATGAACAGGTTTTTTATTTAATGTCCCGTGGCTTAAGCCAGGAGCAAGCCTCTCAAATGATAGTATCTGGTTTTATAGAGCCAATAGTTAAGGCATTGCCATTGGAATATGCTGTCGAACTTAACAGATTAATTGAGATGGAAATGGAAGGATCATTAGGTTAAATCTTATTATTTTTTAATTAACAAAATAGGGGTGAGTCATAGGAATATGCTAAAGATTATGTTGTAAAATGGATGAAATAGAGCCTAAAGAAATAGAACCTAATAGATGGCATAAATTACATGAAGTTTTTGTTAATAAAATGCCAAATTTAGATAGTATTTTGGCAGAATTTAAGGAGGGAGGTACTCTGGAAAGATATAAAGAGGAGGCTAAAATTTACGTTCGACTTGGAGATAAGGCATTATTTAAAGGTAGCGGGTTTTATGTTAGTTTTGAAACTGCTTCCTTTTCGTTAGATGACTTACATCATAATGAGTATGGACAAAAAATATATTTTCCGGTAGAAGAGCCTACATATGACGATATTGAGGGAATTTATCACTATGGAAGTGGCCGCACAGATCCAAGTTTACGAAGTCCAAGTTTTGCGGAAATGAAATTTATGGTTATGCCAGCCTTGGTTGAAGATTTGGTTGCAGTAGGATCAATAAAACATACCAGAACCACAACTGAATTAAGAAGGCCTTATAGATATAATCTGCATCTTAAATCAGATTCCCTAGAACTAGTTTCAGAAGAATCAGTTTTTTTTGATGAACAAGTGAATTCACAATTTGTCGCTTTTAATAAATGGAAACCAATTACATTAGGTGAAGAGGGCATTGTCTATGTACCATTTTCAAATCAAAAATTATTACAATTAGAAATCAAATTAGAAGAAAAGATGTAAAAAATGCAAAAAACAATGCAACTAAAAGACTCAGAACAGTACATCAAAGATTTATCTAGCCAGAACAATGAGCCAGAATGGTTGCTAAAGAAGAGATTAGCAGCTTACAATATCTTTAAAGAAAAACCAATGCCTAACTTTATTTATGGTTTAAACATTAACATGAATATTGACTTAAATTTAGATAATATTGATATTAATAAATCGGGAAAATCAAATATTGAAATAAAAAATAAGGATAATAATGTAATAATTGAAAATTTTGATGGAATGCTGAAAAACCATGAAAATATTTTGAAAGAAAAATTCATGTCAATTGTAAATGCAACTGAAAAATTCACAACTTTCCATAATGCTTTTTTGAATAATTTAACATTTGTTTATGTACCTAAAAATATTGAAGCAAAAGAACCAATAGAATTAACATCTACTATTGATTCAAATGTAATTTTTGATCATTTAATTGTTTTTGCTGAAGATAATACAAAATTTACATTAGTTGAAAATTCCAATAATAAGAACAACAACGAAAAACCAATAAATCCTGACGCAAAACTGATCAATAATAAAAATAATAATTTAATTAATAATGATGGAAATAAAAATATTCAAAATAATAATGAAATTTACAGAAGCAAAATTGTAGAAATTTTTGTTGGAAATAATTCTAATGTAAATTATGGAAATGTACAATTATTAGACCAAAATACTTTTAATTTCACTATTAAAAAAGCATCTATTGGTTCAAATTCCACAATAAATTGGATGGATTGTTGCTTTGGAAGTAAAGTAACTTTATCTGAAGTAACTACTTTATTGAATGGTGATGGTGCTCAAACTAATAATCATGGGATATTTTTTGGCAGCAAGAATCAGCAATTTGATTTAGTAGCTAATTCCATTCATAATGCTCCACATACAACCTCAGATATATTCACAAAAGGCGCTTTAACAGATAGTGGAAAATGTTTATATCGCGGATTAGTAAAAATAAACAAGAATGCTTTTGGCTCTAATGGCTACCAAAAAGAAGATACTTTGCTGTTAAGCGAAGATGCAGCTGCTGACTCTATACCAAATTTGGAAATAGACAACAATGATGTAAGATGCACTCATGGAGCTTCTATTGGAAAAATTGACATGGAAAAAATGTTTTACATGAAATCCCGGGGTTTAAATGAAGAGCAAGCAACAAGAGAATATGTAAAAGGTTTTTTTGAGGTTTTAATACAAAAAATCCAAATCCAAAACTTAAGGGATAATATGCATAAGATGATTGAAGAGAGGATGGGGTAAAATCAATTTAAAATGGCAGAAGAAAAAATAACTTTGTTTAATCATCGATTATCAAATAAACTACCAGAAGGACGCACCCCAGAAGGTGTTATTGATAGTGTAAATGCTGGAGAGGTATTACGTATGGATTTAGGAGGACTAGCTAGTCTTTGCCGTCTAGGTAGTAGACATTGGAGTATAGCCAAATATGAGCCTAACAAGAAAGATGTAAAGCTGATCCTCAGTGAATATGGTGAATGGTATGAAGCGCTTCGTGAAATCCGAACATCAGAAGGTTATTTCCCTTTAGAAGAAGCTTTGGAAAAATATCAAACTTAGTTATAAAATGTTACAAACAAAACAATTAATGGACATTGAAAAAATAAGAAAAGACTTTCCAATATTAAATGTTAAAGTGCATGGCAAACCATTGGTTTACTTAGACAATGCTGCTACGACTCAAAAACCCGAAGCTGTAATAAATTCAATAACAGATTATTATGAGAACTATAATGCAAACATTCATAGAAGCATACATAAATTAGGAGAGGAAGCAACTGCAGCTTATGAGGAAGCGCATAGAAAAGTCTCTGATTTTGTAAATGCCAGTTTTGAGGAGATTATTTTTACTAAAAGTACAACAGAAAGCCTAAATTTATTGGCATATTCTTTAGGCAACAAACTAAAATCTGGTGATGAGATAGTTATAAGCCAGATGGAGCATCATTCTAACTTTGTACCATGGCAACAACTTGCAATAAAAAAAGGATTAAAATTAAAATTTATCGAAATTGATGAAAATGGATTGTTAAAAGAGGATAGCATTAATGAAAATATAACAAATAAAACAAAAATTGTTTCATTAACACATATTTCTAACGTTTTAGGAACAATAAATAATGTAGAAGAAATTGGAAAAATTGTACATGAAAATAATGCTTTGTTCATAGTTGATGCCGCCCAAAGTGTTCCACATATGCCAGTTGATGTTAAAAAGCTTGATTGTGATTTCCTAGCTTTCTCAGGGCACAAAATGTTAGGTCCTACAGGAATCGGAGTTTTGTACGGTAAAAAAGATTTGCTAGAAAAGATGGATCCTTTCTTGTATGGAGGAGAGATGATAAAAGAAGTAACTTTTGAGCATACAAAATTTAATGATCTACCATGGAAATTTGAGGCAGGAACAATGAATATAGCTCAAGGAATTGGGTTAGGAACTGCAATAGATTATCTAAACAAAATTGGAATGGGAAATATTGAGCAACATGAAAAAGAATTGATAAAATACGCTATGGAAAAATTAAATGAAATAAAAGAAGTAGAAATTTATGGCCCAGAAGCCGATAAAAGATCCGGCCTAATAGCATTTAATGTCAAAGATGTCCATGCGCATGACACCTCCCAAATTTTAGATTCAGAAGGTATTGCAGTTCGGGCTGGACACCATTGCGCAATGCCATTAGCATCTGTTTTAGGAATTGTTGCAAGTGCACGTGCTAGTTTTTACTTATACAACACAAAAGAAGAAATTGATAAATTAGTTGAAGGAATTAATAAAGTGATAAAGGTGTTTAAATGACCCAAGAAAACATGGATCCAAGCTTTGTAGGAGAAGGGATGTACAGGGAAAATATTTTAGACCATTATAAAAATCCACATAATAAAGGAGAAATAGAAAATGCAGAAATTAAATTTACGGAAAACAATCCCTTATGCGGAGACGTTATTACCATTAATTTAAAATTAAATGATCATAAAGTGGATGATATTAAATTTAGCGGCCAAGGATGTGCAATTTCCCAAGCAGCAACCTCAATGCTTACTGATGAGATAAGCGGAAAAACATTGGAAGAGATTAAAAATATTAAAAGAGAAGATGTTGTTAATTTACTTGGAATTGATGTAGGCCCTGTTAGGACTAAATGTGCTGTTTTAGGATTAGTAGCAATAAAGGAAGGCATTAAGGAATTTGAGAACAAATAATAAAAAATAATAAATTTAGAACAAAATAATAATTGATTAATTAAAATTAAATTTAATCAAAATTAAAAAATATAAAATTAATTGAAATATAAAATTGTTGACAAAATGCCAAAATACAAGATTGAATTTGACAGAGAAGTTTGTATAGGAGCTTTGGCATGCACTGCAGTTGCTGAAAATTTTTGGCCTAAAGCAGAAGATGGAAAAGTTGATTTGACAAATGCAACTTACAATGAAAAAACAAAAAAATGGGAACTAAATATTGATGAGAAAGATTATGAAATAAATAAAGATGCTGCTGAAGTGTGTCCTGTGGATGCTATTGTGATTACTAAGATTGAAGATCAGGAAACTAAACAAGAATCAACAGAAAACAAAGAAGAAATACAAAATCCAAATGAAAATCAAGGAAATAATGAAAAACAGAATACAGTTGAAAATAATAGTTTTTCAATAAATAATAATTAATAATAATTAAAATTAATGGAGTGGTTAAAAAATGACTTTTTTGGAAGTAAAAGACTTAAAAGTAAAAATTGAAGATAAAGAAATACTTAAAGGCATAAGCTTAGAAGTAGATAAAGGCCAAGTTGTGGCTTTAATGGGGCCTAATGGCTCTGGCAAAAGCACTTTAGCTTATGCTTTAATGGGACATCCAAGATATGAAATAACTTCTGGCAAAATTTTTCTTAATGGAGAAGATATTACAAAGGCAAAGCCAGATGAAAGAGCAAGAAAAGGCTTGTTCTTAAGCTTTCAATACCCTCAAGAAATTGCTGGTGTTTCTGTTTCAAATTTTTTAAGAACAGCTTTAAATGCCAAAAGAGAAGCTAGCAAAGAAAAACCAATTTCTGTTATGGATTTCCATAAATTATTGCAGGAAAAGATGAAATTGTTGAAAATTGACAAAAGCTTTGCTTTAAGATATGTGAATGAAGGCTTTTCCGGTGGAGAAAAGAAAAGAATGGAAATTCTGCAAATGGCAGTTTTAAAACCAAATATTGGAATTCTGGATGAAACAGATTCTGGTTTGGATATAGATGCTTTAAGAATAGTTGCAATTGGGATAAATGATCTTAAAGGCTCTGAACTAGGAGTTTTATTAATAACCCATTACCAAAGAATCTTAAATTACATAACTCCAGATAAGGTTCATATTGTTATGGATGGAAAAATAGTAAAAAGTGGTGGAAAAGAGTTAGCTTTAGAAGTGGAAGAAAAGGGTTATGAATGGGTTGATAAGGAAGTGGTTGTGCAGTGATTTTTTAAAGATAATTTTATTTACAAAAATCCATTTTGTGCTAATATCGTTTTCTACTAATAATATCGCTAATTACTGAATCAATCATTTCCCTAGTCCAACCAACTTTTAATAACGACTCACTAATCTGTTCATAAGCACAGCCTTTATTGAGTTCTTTTAGTATGTACGATCTTACTTCTTCATATTGTGATTTTTGTTCTTCTGGTTTTTCTTTCTTTTTACCCAGTAAACCTATGAACAAAGAAATAACTTCTTTTCTTAAATAAATAATCAGAATGATTTCTACAATTAAAATTGTATATATAATAAAGTTAACAAATGCCATACCTATACTATAGGAAAGATTATATATAAATATTTTGTAAATCAATATTCCCAATAAGCCTTATTATACACTTGGCCATCTATTTACATAATTAAGAGTAGGAGAAAGATATTTAAGGCTATTAGTATTACAATAAGGTGCATTTAGATAAAATGACAACTACTAGAACCCAAAGACAAAGAAGAGATACACGCTTAGGTATACATCCTATGTTTGAAGGTCTTGTGATGCCTCGCGAAGTTACTGAGCCTAACCAAGGCGTAGAAGAGAAGGTTCGTCAGTCTCTTATTTGGGATACAGCTGAAGCAGCATTTGCCTATTTTAATAGATGGTCATATACTGATAAGCAAAGGAGATTTACAGATACTATTAGATATATTAGAGAAACGCAAAATGACCCAGATAGATTATCATTGCCAATATTAGAAGAGTGGAGTGGAAAACTAGCTGATAAAAGTATTGACGAAACAACTGAAGAATTATGGAGGTTGCTTGAGAAAGGTGTAAGGCAAAGACATGAGGGTATGGATAAATTTCTTACTATGCATGCAATAGAAGATGCAAAATATGAGCCAAGATTAACTAGAGGTGGTATATGGCGTGCAAATGTTGTTAGAAGGGGTGATGAGCGTAGAGCATCTTCTAGAGAAGTTAGGCTTTGGAATGCAGATACTTTAAATGGAAGGCTAGATATCGCAAGAATAGGTTTTAGAGAACCGAGTCCGATATACATGGAGAACTTTGCAAAAGAGCGTAGACATGGTGATAGTCCTGGTAACGTATTTATTGCGGGATACCATGTTTTTGCCCTCTTATATCACATAAATGAATTGGATCGACAAAAAAAGGTTGATATGGGATTGCATCCTAATTATTTTGTTTTTTCACCTTTTGATTTTTTAGGCAATGAATATCTTGTCACTGAAGCTGTTGGAAGGAGATATCTACCAATACCTACTAGACGTCGAAGAGAAAGGAACATATATGCAGTTTCAAATTTCTTAATAGATCATCCAGAAATATTTTCTCACTTAAAACCAGAAATTGATCGAAATAATATTTTTGTAGGAGTAGGAAAATTGTACTTTGAAGATGCACCTCATAGGGATGTTTTAGATCTGATTGACTATTTTTTAACTGAAGAGGAGGGTTACAAATTTAATGGCTTTGCAGTAGATTTTAGACAATTTGGACCAGAATTTCAAACTGATACCACAGTTTATACAAAACCAGATATGTCAAGAAGCTTTCATATAATATATGATGGAAGATTTAACGTTCCTCCCTTATTTCTTTTTAAAATTACTAGAAGAGATTTCGATAGAGAAAAACAGGAGGGAAGAAAACGATGGGAAATACAAGAAAGTCCTCAGAGTAATCCATTTGAATTATTTGGACAATGGTATCATGGTTTTGACAGGCATACTCAAAGGCAGATGGTTAATCTGATTATAAGACCTGATAAATATGTTCTTGATCGTCATAAGAATTTAATTCCTGAATATGATCGATTTCAACAAACTAGACTAAATATTTAAAAACACATATATTATTCTATAAATTTATGCAAATCAACGTATTTTTTGACAGAGAAAACAAAGAAAAAACAATTAATTTAGATCTAAATTCATCAGTAAAAGATTTATTAACAAAAATGAATATAAATCCAGTTACAGTAATAGTCAGCAGAGATAGCAATATAATAACAGAAGATGAAAAAATTAATGATAATGATAAGATAAAGTTAATTTCTGTTATTTCGGGTGGGTAATCAATAAAAATAATTCAATAATCATAAAAAAACAATAATAATTAATATGAATTAAAAATAATAAAAAATTGAATAGTAAACTATGATTTTAAAAAAATAAATTAATGTAAAATAAAAATTGGAATTATTGAAAAATGAACTGTTGCAACGAAAAACCAATTATTGAATTAACTGCAGGCGAAAAACTATGCAAGCAGCATTTTACTGAATATTTTGAAAATAAAGTATTCAAAACAATAACAAAATTTGATTTAATAGGAAAAGAAGAGAATTTAGGTGTTGCAGTTTCTGGTGGAAAAGATTCTTTGACTTTACTCAATATACTAAATAAATTATCTAAACAAAATCCTAAAATTAAATTAACTGCAATAGCAATAAATGAAGGAATTGAAGGTTACAGAGATAAATCATTAATCACAGCACAAAATTTTTGTGATAAACTAAATATCAAATTAAACATTTATTCTTATGAAAAAGAATTTGGAATGCCATTGGATAATATGCTTAAGGTTTTAGATGTAAAACCATGCACAATATGCGGAATTTTTAGAAGATATTTATTGAATAAAAAATCAAAAGAACTAGGTTTTACTAAGTTGGCTACTGGCCATAATTTAGACGATGAATGCCAAAGCATAATGATGAACCAATTCAAAAATAATATACATTCAAGTGCAAGATTAGGACCAAAAGTAGGTATTAATGAAAATAAGAATTTTGTTCAAAGAATTAAACCATTATATTTATGCACAGAAAAGGAAGTTACAACTTATGCTTTTGTTAATAATATTTTAGATAATTTCATTGAATGCCCTAATATTGGAAAAAGCTACAGAGCACAAATAAGGGATATGCTAAATGATTTTGAAGCAAAGTTTCCAGGTACAAAGTATTCAATTGTAAATTCTTTTTTACAAATATTACCTGATTTAAAGCAAAGATTTAAGGATGCGGAAGTTAATTATTGTTCTAATTGCAATGAACCGGCTTCAAAGGATAAATGCAATGCTTGTAAATATGTTGAGAAGTTAAATAAAGCGAAAAACAAACCATTAATTAAAATTAAATAATTAAAATAAAAAATATACTAAAACAAAAAAATTTAAAAATTAATTAAAAATATTATAATTGAAAATGGACTTACCGTGGGGAGAAGAGAGGACAAAGCAATTTGTTACCAATGTAGGTTTAATTACAAGCAACGGTCCTAATGGCTATGATATAATGTCAGCTGAATGGACACATCATATTTCTTATAACCCTGGTTTAATTGCTGTATGTATCAATAGGACAGATGCAACACATGAAAATATTGAGAAAACAAAGGAATTTGGTGTTAATCTATGCGCTTCTGATCAAAATGTTCTTTCTAGTATAGCAGGTGGTTATCATGGCAAAGATGTTGATAAAATTGCAGCATTAAAAGAGCTAGGCTATAAATTCTTCAAAGCAAAGAAAATAGATGTTATGATGGTAGAAGGAGCTGCAATGAATGCAGAATGTAAATTATTCAAGCAAATAGAGCTAGGAGATCATACAACATTTGTTGGAGAAGTTGTTGAACTCTATCCAGTAGGCAAAGAACCCATAGTTTACCATGCAGGAAAATACTGGAAATTAGGAGATAAGATTTCAAAACCTCTACAGGAAGAATTGGATAAAATAAAAGAAGTTGTTGAGAAGTATAAGAAAAAATAATATTAAGATATTTTATAAATAACGGTATTCTACTTCTTTCTAATGCAAAAAATAAACTGGAACGAGTGGAACAAAGAAACTTTTCAAAAAGCAGCAAAAGAGAATAAACCTATTCTGTTAGATATACATGGTGTTTGGTGTCATTGGTGCCATGTTATGGAGCAAACAAGCTATTCTGATCCAGAAGTTATTGAAATCGTAAATAAAGATTTCATTCCGATAAAAGTAGATACCGATAAAGGTCCTGCTATAAATAAAAGATACAATCAAGGAGGATGGCCTTCAACAGTTTTTCTTACTCCAACTGGCCAGATAATAACCGGAACTACATATATTCCACCAGATTCATTAAAAGATATGATGTTTAGGGTTATTGATACTTTTAAAGACATAAAATTCCAAGAAGTTGTTTCTGAAGGAAAAAAATTGATAATTGATAATAATATAAAATTAGATAATAAAATTATTGAAAAAATAATGGAAGATATGCTTAATAATTTTGATTTTGATTATGGCGGTTTTGGCGTTCCAAAGTTTCCTATGACTGATGCAATAAATTTAGTTTTTGATCAATATTTAAAAATTAAAAATAATAATTCATTGAATAAAAATAAATCAATAAATGAAAAAGATTTGTTAATTATTGCTAGGCTTACCTTAGACAACATGAAGGGTATTTTTGATAATATAGAAGGTGGTTTTTATCGTTATTCTGTAACTCAACAATGGAATGAGCCTCATTATGAAAAGATGATGGAAACCAATGCCGGAATTATTCAAAATTATTTACAGGGCTATGAAATAATGAAAAAAGATGAATATAAAGATATTGCAATAAAATCATTGAATTACATTAAAAATAATTTATCTAATAAAGATGGAGCTTTTTACGGTTCCCAAGATGCTGATGAAGAGTATTATCCAAAAAACCTAGAAGAAAGAAAAAAGCATGGAAAGCCATTCATTGACAAAAACATTTACACAGACTTAAGCTCAATGATGATAAGCACTTATATTTACGCTTATAAAATTTTAAAAGATGATTTTTACAAGAACTTTGCAGTTAAATCAATAAAATTCTTAATAGATAAAAGCTATGATGAAAAATTTGGAATGTTCCATTTTTATGACAGCAAAAGAAAATTCTTGCCAGGTATGTTATTAGATAATGTCTATTTCATCAAAGCCTTAATTGATGTTTTTGAGATAACAAAAGATAAATTATACATTAACACTGCTGTAAAATTAAATAAATTTGTTATTAATAATTTTATGGATAAAGACAAATGTTTCTTTGATAAAGTAAGCAATCCAGAAGATATTGGATTTTTAAAATTCAGAGACAAATTATTGATTGAAAACTCAATTGTTGCGATTAATTTAATTAAACTTTCAAAAATAAATAATAACAAAGAATATCTTAAAATTGCAGAGAATATACTCAAAGCATTTTATTCAGAATATGAAAAATATAGTGTGCATGGTGCTATTTATGGGTTGGCTGTTGAAATGTTTTTAGAATTAAAAGCTAATAAATAGTTCAATCCCCTTTCTGATAATCCTTTATAGCATCCAGAAACTCAGTCTTGTCAAAATCAGGCCATAATTTGTTGGTAAAATAGATTTTAGTATTAACAGAATCCCAAAGCAAAAACCCAGATGTTTCTCTTCTGTTTCCATTCTTAATCATTAAACTAGGAGGTAAAAAATAAGAAGAATACAAATTTTCTTTTATCAAATCTTTATCTATAAGCTCAGGATCCATTCTTCCAGCTTTTATCTGCATCCCCAAAAGTTTAAAAGCATCAACTATCTCTTCCTGGCCATTATAATTTATGCAAAAATTTACAAAAAAACCATCATAATCCTTTGTTTCATTTATTGCATTCTTTATGGAATCAACAACTCTACCAGGCAAATTATACCATTTTCCAAGAACAGAGATTTTTATTTTGTTTTCATTTATGAACTCGTTGTTTGAAACATTATTGAACATGTTTACAATCGCATCCAGAAGATAAGGGTAATATTCACTTTCCTTGTCAACATTTTGATCCATAATATAAAAGCTTAATATTGGTATTTTGAGTTTGACCTGCAGCTTCATAGTGCTCTTTATTATCAAAAAGTTTCTTTTGTAAGCATCTTCATAAGAAATATCGTTTTTTAAGGCCCATTTTTCAATTCCATCAGTGGTAATTCCTATATGCTTTGGCATACTTATACTCATGACATACTTTCCTTTTTTTATCATGCCCTTTATTGTCTCAAGCACTTAAACCACCACTAGCTCTTATTAGAGCAATAATGTTTATAAATATTCTTGTTTTAAGCGTTAAAATTGCTACTAAGAATTTGATTTATCTGGCTATAAATTACGACTTTTTTACTTAGGAAAAGCATCTAAATCCTGCGGATCAAAAGAAATCTCTACTAAAGCATCTAAAGTCCAGTGTTTACCTTTTTCTCTTACAAAATAGAGATGATTTTCGTCAGTTATTTCAAGTCCAAGAGCTCTAAATTCTTCTTCTGATACTTGATGCACCTGAGACCCCTCTTTTTTGAAATTAGCAATCATACGAGCATTATCCTTGTGAGTACGCACAACTGCAATATCTAGTCCTACCAAATTAAAGTAATAGTGCTGGAGCATCCTCATGCCTGTAACCGCGATTCCTTTCCCCCAATAGTCAGGATGTAGTGCAACACCGGGTTCTCCATACTTTACAGGAGGATTCAAATTTATGTCGGTAAGATTATGAGTTCCTAATGGAACATCGTCACGTTCTAACATAAATCTTTGTTGGTTGGGAGAAACCCTATAAACATCTTCATACCATCTAGTTTGTCGCTCTACACCAATTTGTCCTGTGTCTGGCAGATACATCGAGACCCTCGGATCATTTCGTAAACTACGAAGAAATTCATTATCCTTAGGACTAATTGAACGTAGTATGAAGCCATTATACTCCATTCTAAATTCTGATGTCATTCAAGAAAAGAAACATAGTTTATAATAAAAAGCTTACTGTTCTATTCATTCAGTAAACTAATAAATAATAAAACTTTAAGATTGTTTATATATCAAAAACGTTTATAAATATTGGTAATTTTAAGCGTTAAAATGCCCATTAACACTTTTATTTATAATATTGTAAATATACCCTTAAATATTCTAATCCCTTATACTATAGCATTTTTTGCATTGTTAATAGGTTCATATACTGACATAAAGACAAGAGAAGTTCCAGACTGGGTTAATTTTGGCCTAATAGGAACAGGTATCGGAATAAACTTATTATTCTCAATTATTTTTTTAAAAATAGATTTTATTCTTGCCAGCATCATAGGATTTGCAATTTTCTTTGCAATAGCATGGATAATGTTCTATACAGGCCAGTGGGGTGGCGGAGACAGCAAGATTCTGATGGGTTTAGGAGCCTTAATAGGAATAGATTTTTTATCTAAAAGTTATTTCCTTGTACATTTTTTGACGAATGCCATGCTCATAGGAGCTTTGTACGGGCTTTTATGGAGCATTTTTATGATTTTTAAAAACAAGAAAAAATTCATGAACAGCTTTAAAAAATCATTAAAAAATAAAAAAATTATACTAGCAAAAAGAATAATATTCATTTTATTCATAGTTTTGGCTATAGCCAGTATATTTACTCCTGATAGATTCGTTAAATTGATGTTATTTTATCTTGCCGTTGTATCTATATTGACGTTTTATCTTTGGATTATAATAAAAGCAGTTGAAAATTCCTGCATGCTAAAATATGTTAAACCACAGCAACTAACAGAAGGAGACTGGATCGCAAAAGATGTCAAGATAGGAGGAAAATACATAACAGGACCAAAAGATTTGGGAATAGAGAAAAAGAAAATCAAAAAATTAATTGAATTATATAAAAAAAGAAAAGTCAAAAAAATACTAATAAAAGAAGGAATTCCTTTTGTCCCAAGCTTTTTTGTTGCTTATATTATAACTTTGATTTTTGGTAATTTGGTGTTTTTGGTTGTTTAACAAAATTACAACAATTCAAGAAGTTCTTCTAAACTTAATTCAGCTTGCTTCATAATACTCTTTAATGTCCCTTTTGCAAGTTCTTTGTGTAATGGAACAGGAATAAGTAACTTTGCCTTTTTCTGTTTGTTTACTAAGGATAGCATGGCTTCCTTTTGTTCTTACATGACTAAAACCAATCTTAGAAAGTGCCTTAATAACATCTTTACCTGACAATACTGGAAGCTTTGGCACTTCTAGTCACCTCAATAACAGAAAATAAGGGAGACTTATCACCGGACAAATCTTCATATTTCTCTGG
Source organism: Nanobdellota archaeon (assembly GCA_022564635.1). Taxonomy (GTDB): domain Archaea; phylum Nanobdellota; class Nanobdellia; order Woesearchaeales; family GW2011-AR4; genus JACPJP01. Next base: position 22,482 of record JADFLA010000018.1, read on the forward strand.
CTGCTCCTCTAGATAAAGTTCAACAGCTTCTTTAATATTTTCCATAGCTTTATCTATGTTTTCTCCTTGACTAACAATGCCCAGGCTAGGACAATGAGCAACAAAAACAGGACTGCCATCACTTAATTTTTCCTTATTTATTACAACATCAACAAAATATTTCTTTTCCATGGTTCTATGAGAGATTATGATATATTTAAAACTTTGTTTTATATTTGGTGGTTTTGGTTGTTTGATTGTTTTATTATTTTCTCTTTGACACAAAGCTTAAAAATTGAAATTGAATTCTATTGATATATGCCACCAAATAATAGGTTATGGATACCTTCACAAGAATTAGGAAATGTATCTGAGAAAGTTACTTTAGAAAGGATTATTGAAGCTATAGATGGTCGCTTGCATACAACGCTTGTAACAAATCAACAGGTTCAGCAACTTTTCGATGATTAGGTTATGGCAAGAATTGGAAGGCATCCTTATCAACGTCATGATGTTATATTTGGTCATATAAGATCAAGCAAACACTCGCAGTATCCTTATGGTCTAATCCTGTCGAATAATTATATCGTACGGAGAACTTCGCAAAGAGCCGCTTTCATAAAGGTTTCTTTACCTATAGATACAAAAATGACTACTGAACAATTTGTTCTGGCTGCCTATGATACCTACTCCGAACATGCCTTGAAAGAAACTGAACAGGAACACCATCTTTTGTTCTATGAAATATTATGATTCCTATAAATATTGTCTATATGTTAAGGTACCCTCCTCATCTGCTTAGCAATATAATCCTCTTCATCGTCATCTGATATTGATTGCGGTTGCATTTCTATCTTTTCTTGTGTTGTTTTTGGCTTTTCAATGCTTTCAATTTTTTCTACACCAATGTTTTGTATACTCTCCTTAAGCTTCAGCTCAACAGTAGACATTTCTTCTTCTGTTAACTGCTTTGGCTTCCACTGTAAGTTAACACCATCATTTTCCTGACGGGGTATAACATTGATAAGAAAATGAGCTACTGTCTGGCCAGCTGGAATGCCATTAGAAACAAAGATGTTTGTTCCTTGGACCTTTAAATCTTCAAATATTGAACTAGAGATTTTATTTGCAACACCAAAAAGATTTGCAAGCTCTGCATCTGGCACTTGCTCAATAATTGGATAATGATTTTTTGGTATTACAAAACAATGTCCTGGGTTAGCACCATTTACATCTAAAACTGCTAATATTAAGTCATCTTCATAAATCTTATATGCAGGAACCCTGTTTCCTACAATCTGGCATATTAAACAGCTTTCTCTTATTCTCTCAACCATTTTATCTCGTTCCCAATACCCTTGCTATATCATCAAGATTTATACCTTCTTTCCCTTCATTTTTACTTTCAACTTTCTTTTCTTCAACCTCTTTTTTTATTTGTACTGTTTTTTTATTTTCAACTTTAGGTTTAATTTCCTCTTTTGTTTCCTTATTTTTAGTAACTTTTTTTCCTTTGTCCTTTTTTATATTGGACTTTTTCTTTTCCTTGAACTCTGCTTCTACAATTTTTTGTTTCGGAATTTTAGGAATAGGAGTAATTTCTGCTTTTTCGGCTTTTGTTCCCAAGCTTTTAGATAACAGTTTACTTATCTTCTTCAGTTCTTCTTCCGGAATTGTCTTCTGGGGAACCTGAAAATTTACTCCATCATTATCCTTTCTAGGAATTAGATGAACCATGAAATGTTGTGCTCTTTGGCCAGCTGTAACTCCATTGGCTACAATAATATTAGAACCTTGTACCTCTAAGGCCCTTAATGAGGCATTAGACAAGGCTTTGGCAACTAAGAAAATATGACCAACCTCATCTTCAGGCATCTGCGGCATAATAGAATAATGCTCTTTAGGCATGATAAGAAGATGTCCTGGATTGGCTGGATTAACATCAAGGATTGCAATTACTTCTTCATCTTCATAAATCTTCTTGGACTGGACTTTTCCAGAGATAATCTGGCAGAAAATGCATTGCTTTTTCTGGAACTCCTTAAGCTCCTCTGGCGACATCTGCTTAATCTTTTCCTGCAGAGCCTTAATCTGCTCCTCACTTAATTGTTGTTGAGGAGCTTGTTGCTGTCCTTGTTGTTCTGGCATATACTTATCTTTAGAATTAGGTTATTTAAAGATTGTTGTTTTTATTTGGAAAACAGGAATTTATCATTTTTAATAGAAAAAATTTATAAAAACTTTTAATAAATATTCTATTAATGACAAGATTGGTTCTGGATTTGAAGAAATCAATAGAAGAAAATGCATCTGATTATTTTGAGAAAGCCAAGAAAATAAAGAAGAAGATAAAAGGTGCAGAACAGGCTTTACAACAAAGCCTGAAAAAATTAAAAGAATTGGAAGCAAAAAAGGAGAAACTTGATGCAGAAGAAGAACAAATTAAAAAATTACCTGAAAGAAAAAAAGAATGGTATGAGAAGTTTAGGTGGTTTTTCAGCTCTAATGGTTTTATTGTTATTGGTGGAAGGGATGCTACTTCTAATGAAATAGTGATAAAGAAGCATACTGGTACAAATGATCTGGTTTTGCATACAGACATGGCAGGAAGCCCTTTTTTCGTTATTAAGTCAGGAGGTAAAAAAATCCCTGAATCTACTATTAAAGAAGCTGCGGATGCAGTATGCACATTTTCAAGAACATGGAAATTAGGGCTGCAAACATCAGATGTTTTCTATGTTAATCCAGACCAAGTAAGCAAGAAGACAAGAGCTGGCGAATATATGGGAAAAGGAGCCTTTATGATTTATGGAAAAACAAATTATATTGAAAACAAGGTAAATTTAGCAATAGGAATTACAAAAGACAGAGCGATAATGTCTGGTCCTTTAGAAGCAATCAAAAAAAATTGTGAAAAATATATTGTTTTAAAACAAGGAAATGAAAAAGTAAGCAGCATTGCAAAGAAAATAAATTATAAATTAGGTAAAAATTTAGAATTGGATGAGATAATAAGGGCCTTGCCTGCTGGTATGTTTAGTTTTTAATAATTAATATAACAATTTTCAAAATACACGCGAAAATCAAAGATTTTCGGTGTCCTGGAAATGCTTTGCATTTCCATGAAAACAAAATAATTCAATTAAAAAATAAAATAATAATCCAATAAAAAAATTAAAATAATGTTGGAAAAAATTGTTATTTAAAAATGATGAGAAATTAAGAAATGAAACTAAATGTAATCCAACCAGAAAAGGTTTTTAAATGCAGCCAGTGCGGAACATGCTGCAGCCATATCCGCGGCATGATGCCTAGAGAAGACAAGGAATTTATACAAAAAATGGCTTATGGTAAATTGCCTTTAGTGCAATTAGTTCCAATAGAAAAGATGTCCTTTCCTTTATGGGATTGGGAAGCTAAAAGATTCAAAAAATGGCAGCATGAAGTAAACGTTGATGGCAAGATAAAACCATCCAGAGGCATTTTAGATTTGAATTCAAACAAAGCAATAATTGTGACCTATTTTATGGATTCGGATGCATGTCCTTTTTTGAAAGACAAAAAATGCTCTATTTATTATACAAAACGGGCTTACATATGCAGATTATATCCTTTTAATCGCGGTCCATTCCTTGATGTCGGAAGCAAACCAAAAAAGGAAAATATGTTTGGAACTTGTGGAGCCATGGACCCATTGATGCCATTAATACCAGAAACTTATGATGACATGGTTAAATTTTTATCAAAAGCATTTCCAGATGGCTCTTTTGAGAATGCAATTCAATTTGATTACATAACAGAGTGGGTTAACAAAACAATAGTAAATTTAATGAAGCAAAAACTTTTAAGGCCAGCAATGAATTATCCATACGAGTTCTTTCTTAAACGGTTTGAGAATGCTGAAAAAATAGATTTTACCGATTTTCTTGAACAATGTAGTTATATAGATAACAAAGAAGAGTTAATTAAAAGTTTTGATGAAAATAGAGATGCTAAGATTAAGATTAGTGAGTTTTTAGAGCAGCATAGTTAACCCCATTATTAATTCACAATTTTTAAAAATTCAATTAATACAATAACAATAATAATTAAAAAATAATAAAAATTAAAATAATTAATTATATTAATAATAAAAATATTGAATAATAATCAATGAACAAAAATGATATCAACCCAGGAAATGAGGAAATTAGAAGATAATTGCGGAATCCCAAAAATAGTCCTGATGGAAAATGCAGGCAAAGCAATTTATAATGTTTTAAAAGAAAAATTTGAGCTAAAAGACAAAAAAATCCTTATTGTTGCTTATCATGGAAATAATGGAGGAGATGGTTTTGTTGCTGCCAGATACTTGTGCAATGAAGCAGAAGTTGATGTTTCATTTGTTGGGGACAATACAAAGTTAAAACACGAAGCCTTAGTTAATTTCAAAAAATCAAAAATAATAAAAAATTACAATTATTGACATTGGAGACAATAGATTTTAGTGATTATGATATAATAATTGATGCCATATTCGGTACCGGAATAAATGGAGAAATAAAAGATCCTTTAGCAACTCTAATAAGCAATCTAAGCAAAGCAAAAGCATATAAAGTGTCTATTGATGTTCCTTCTGGAATAAATCCAGATACTGGAGAAAAAGCAAATGTTTATTTTGAGCCAGATTTAATAATAACAATGCACGATATTAAGAAAGGTTTAGAAAACTTTAAAGATAAAACTATTGTTGTTGATATTGGTATTAGGGATAATAAAAAATGAAATACGTATCAAAAAAAGATATCAAACTACCAAAAAGAAAAAAATCAAGCAAAAAAGGTGATAATGGCCGTGTGCTTATTGTAGGTGGCAGTAAATATTATGTTGGAGCTATTTCTCTGGCTGGGCTTGCAGCCTTAAGATCAGGAGTAGATTGGGTTACTATTGCTGCACCTGAAAAAGTTGCATGGTGTGTTAATTCCTTAAGTCCGGATATTGTTAGCATTAAACTAAAAGGAGATTTCATTTCTTTGAAACATGCCAATATAATAGATAAATTGGCAAAAAAGCATGATGTTGTTTTAATAGGCAATGGTATGGGTTTAAACAAGGAAACAATAAAATTTAATAAAAAAACAATTAAAAAAATAAATAATTTGAAAGTTGTAGATGCCGATGGAATTAAAGCCCTATCTACAGCAGATTTAAACAATTCCATAATAACTCCACATATTAAAGAATTAGAAATTTTTATGAAGAATTCCAATATAAATAATAAAATAATTAAAAATATTATAAAAGAAAAAAATATTGAAAGAAAAGCATTAATGATAAGAAAAGCAATTAAGTTGTTAGGCATTAAAAACAATAAAAAAAATTTCTTTGAAAATAACAATATTATTTTGTTGAAAGGAAGAATTGATGCAATAATATCAAAAGACAATATTTTATTCAATAAAACTGGAAATGCAGGAATGTCAAAAGCTGGAACTGGAGATGTTCTTGCTGGTATATGTGCTGGCTTTCTAGGACAAGGTTTGTCTTTATTACAATCTGCAATAAATGCTGCATATTTTAATGGGTTAATAGGAGATATTTTGTTAAAAAAGAAAAAAGGTTTCACTTATTTAGCAAGTGATATGGTTGAGGAGATTAAGAGGGTTATTTAGAATTTGATGCTCTGTACATCTGTCCCTGCCAGCCAAGTCTTCCACTTTGCTTTATAATCTTGATAAAATCTGGGTGAGAATCATTGTATGCACCCTCAAGAGCATTAACTTCATCTTCTGAAAATGGAAAGAAAAGTGGCGCTTCTCTTAAAGGCGTAACTGAACTAAAATGTTTATTTGCAACATCCATAACTCTTGTGTGGTCAGACAAGCCTATAGAAATGGCAAAATACAATACACCCCCCTCGGTTAGGTATTGAGGCGCACTTTCAAGTAAAGCGGTAACGACATCAGTGCCGTCCTCACCGCCAGTAGGCACATTTTTAGGGTACCATTCTAATACTCTTGCTACTCTATCTGCGATACCAGAAACATCTCCGATTATAATATCGGCCTTCTTGCCCTCCAAAATATCTTCTGGTGTAGAGAAAATATTACCCTCATAAGCATGCACTTTTTCTTCAAGACCATATTTTTTTATATTGAGCCTTGCAACTTTAATATGCTCAGGAAGAGGATCTATTGCATAGACTTCTTTTGCACCTTCCAATCCAGCCCAAATAGCAAGTGGTCCAATACCTGTGCCAATATCAAAGACAATTGCATCACTTACACTTTCAACAGCTCTTGAAAATCTTGTTGTTATTGGGTTTGGAGTGAAGAGATCTGGATGTCCATATAATTCTAAAGTGCGGCTCTGAAGCCTATAAGTTCCTATTGGATAGGTTACCATGACTAAAGAAACAATAATCAATTTAAAAAATTATAGATTATTTAACCAAACAACCCAAACAGTCTTAACAAACAATTTATTAATTCGTTTGCCAGAAATCCACATTCTTTAGATAGTGGATGAATGGCAACAATCTTTTTCTATTTCAAAAATAAAAAAATGAGTGCGCAGCGTTGTT
>JADFLA010000061.1 GCA_022564635.1 Nanobdellota archaeon
GCGGAAAATCAAAACTCTGCAATGCACATAAAAAGAAGTAATTTTTTATTTTTTTAAATTAATATCAGAAAGTCTTTTTTGTTTTTCTTCTTTAGTTTCTTGTGTTACGGGCTTGTCGTCTTTATGCCAGCCCGAATAATAATTCAAACTTTTCTCTTTTTTCAATGCTAATCTGGGCTTTTTTTTCTTCTTAGCCTTCTCTTTAGCTACTTCTTCATCCAATATTTTTAATAATCTATCATCAAACATTTTCTCATTTCTTATTCATTTATGCCTATAAATGAATATTCCCACTCTACCATGTGTTTTGGTGTGTAGCTTATTCTTTTTGAATTTAATTTGTTCACTCCGCCTTAATTTCATTATGCTAACGCTGACAGAGCCGTAAGATGCCTTAAGCTTATCAGCTATCTGCCTTGATGTAAACCACTTATTCCTGTTCTTACTAAGGAAAGTAAATACTTCTTGCTGTCCCATATCTACATTCATCAAGAATAAGTGTTTAAATAGGTTTCTTAATTTGTTTAAATATACTTTTTCTACACTTTTCGCATATCCCAGCATGGAAGGGATAAACCATAAAAAACGTTTTACACTTTTTACACATTACTTTATATCTTATCATGAATACTCTTTCTAATTATTCTATTGATAGAACTTCATAAAAAATTATTGCCCAAAAAGCCGAAAAACGAGGAAAATTTAAATAATACATTCATCGCAATATATCCTATCTTCAAGTATTTCAGATTTGCATTTTAAACAATTATTTGCCATATAATCACCCTAATTAACCTATCCTATGAAGAATTCTATAAAAACCTTACTAAACAATCATCTGTTTATTTATTTCTAATTGTTATGTATGAAAATGTAAAGAAATCTATGGGGGTGTTTGTTTATTCCATTCTAATATGGTGTTGTTGTGCAAAACCGGTTAAATAGCTAATAGTATAATCCCCATCGCCGGACTTTCATAAACCGTTGCGAGCGTTTAGCGAGCATGTGCAGCTTTATGCTGCACCTTGCGTGTCAACCGCGCGTAACCAGTTGTTTTGAACCAGCAACCTTTCGGGATCAGCTATCTATTCTTCATCCATTAGCATCATGCTTAGTCAAATAGTGGATTTACCTACAGCCGAACACTCTGCCGTTGAGCTAGATGGGGTATACTAAGAAATACATTATTCATTTAAAAAACTTACTACAAATAAAAACCCAATCTTGTTTGCTATCAATTATTTTCTTAACATTAAAATTTTTATTGATTTCTTTCTCAATTTCATTAAAAAACTTGGTTTTCTTTAAAATCGAAAAGGCAAAATCTCTTTTGCCCACTCTTTTCATTTCCTTTAGTCCTTCTCCAATACCCTGGAAATTATGGATAGAAGTCACTGAGATTACCTTATCAAATGTATTATCCTTAAAGGGCATTAATTCTGCTCTTGCCCTTATTTTACTGCTTAAATATTCTATTATATTATTTTGCTGCAATAATTCTGCTGAAGGGTCTATTCCGACAACTTCGCAATCGAATCTAGAGGATATTCCCGTTCCGCAACCGACATCAAGCAATAAATCATTGTTTTTGATATCTAGATTTTCTTCTATTATATCGAGTTTTATTTTCTGTTCTTCTTCATGGAGTCCATTATACCCTTTTGCTATTAATTTGTAGAAATTCATATATTTTTGAGAATTGTCATAGTTTATATTATTTTTGTTATTTTAAACCAAAAATTTTTAAGGCAGATATAATTATATCATACACATGACATCGGAAGATCCATTGGAGAGACTGTTAGGCGATAATGAACAACTTGCAAAAATGCTGGATGACTTCTCTCGAGATACTTCTACACAACAAAGTGAGGCTCAACCAACTAATCGTCAATATGATATTGTTTTTGAATTTTATCAGGATCCAGAATCTAATAGAATAACTTCCATATTTTTCGAGTCCAAATATAGTGATAAAATTAATGATATTATACCTAGAAGGCCGGCTCGGAAACGCGACGGTTTTAGAACCACTACACCACTGGATGAATTTATTGGCGAATATATAAGAGAGCTTGAACATAGATATGTACGTCATGATACGGAAGAAAAAATGTTTGGTGTAACACTTGCAGATGGAATACTATATAAACAAGCCTATCATGACAAATCCCGTAAAATGGGAAAAGAAGTGCGCAGGGAATACTCAATTATCTAATCAACAGACATAAACAGTAATTACATCCTAATTTTTGTAATTATTTAAATACTGAAATCAATTTCTTTTTTATTATAACCTTAAATAACATGTCATTTCGAAAAGAATAAAAACAGTTGCTAATTCCTATGCAAAATAGAAATGAAGAAATCATTGATTTTTATTTTTGTATTAAGTTTAATAGTTGTCTATGGTTGCGCTAGTTCTGGAACTATAACATATAAGCAGGGTGTTAAAAGAATAAATGAAATAGATGAAAATTTTGGTGCTACTATGAAAACACCTCCAGATTCAACGGAAAAAATAGACGGGTTATTAATACAAATAATTGGTTTTGCTGCATCAAATGAAAATATGCCCAAATCGCTTGAATATCTTCTTGATTTTAGGATAAAAAGTTTGGAAGCTGATAAACTGCATATAGAAGGATGGCAATGGGGCAGAGGAAGCACAACTGACTGGGGCTTTGGATGCAGAAAAGGGTCTGCAAGAGTATTAAATTCATCAAAGATAAGGAATAGCTCAGCTCAAAAGGGTTTTGAAGCAATAGATACATTGCAATTGTTAGTTGATGAGTTTCCTAACGAGGCTAAAAGCGTAAACCTATCACAAAAAGATGTCTTGTTTCTTAATGCAGCATATTACCAAATTGAAAAGAAAGCAAGAAGAGATTCAATAATTATAAGAAGCCTATGCAAAGAGCAGATAAAAGAGCTTAATATAACAATTTAAAGTGATCATATGGCTTTGAAAAGACCAAACAGCATGGAAGAATGCCTTTACTTTACCAATAGGTCTATCGGAGAGGGTTACGCAACAGCCTGGGCCTATAAGGGCATGTGCCCTAAGTGCAACACTCCTACTGTAGGCAAACCCATCAAAAAAAATGGGAAAGTCGACAAGAAAGCTCAGGTATATGAATGTGCTACTTGCAAATTTCAGGAATCTAATGAGGAAACTGAATCTAAATTAAAAGTAGAAATACAATATAAATGCCCTCATTGCGGGAATGAAGGGGAAGCAACTACTGAGTACAAAAGAAAGGTATTTGAAGGAGTCCCTTCTTTTGTTTTTGAATGTGGAAAATGTGGTAAGAAAATAGGAATCACAAAGAAGATGAAGAAAAGTAAGAAGAAAGGGGAAAATAATTAATTTTTTAAATTATTTTGATTCTTGCGCTTCAATATTCGGAGACATGATATTTTTCATAGCATAAACAAAGGTTACCTGACCTATATCTTTTCTCAATGCTTCTCTCTTATAAATGTAATCATCTATTGTCCCATTTGCCTGCATTTCTCTTATGATTTGTTGAGATTTATCTAGTTCTGCTTCTGTTACTAAACTCCAGATTGAGTCTCCACTCCTCCATTCCTCTTTTAATGGTCCTTCAACATCCAAATAGTGCTCTCCCATTATAATAGCATCAACGGGTACAATACTCCCTTTATATTCAAAACCTATATTCTTCAAAGTATCACTTAATTCGTCAACAGGCATCAATTTTTTTGTTTGTCTTTCTGTTGCTTCTGGAATTAAATCGAAATACCAGAAACCATCTCTAAGTTGCTTTTGGCTGCAAGTCTGGATTATTATTACTCCTTTATCTTTTAGAATCCTATAAGATTCTTGTAATGCCTTTGACTGATGCTCATAGTCACCAACATGATGAAGAGAATGATTAAACATGGCTACATCAAACATATTATCTGCAAACATTTTCATTTCAATAGCATCACCCCTAATAAATTCTATATTATCAATGGCTTTTGATTTTTCTTTGGCTTTTTTTAACATCTCCTGGGATATATCAACACCAAGCACACTTTTAAAAAACTTAGCCAGTGCTATTTCATAATTTCCTGTTCCGCTTCCAGGACTAATTAAACTAGCATCACTAGGTCTAACTTGAGAAAATGAACTACAACCTAAAATTACATCTAATCCAACTGGGACTCTTGTTGAGTCATAGTGTGGAGCAACATTATCATACGTGGTATAATCGCGATTCACTTTTAACCCTCCAACATTATTAAATTGACAATTAGTGGATTTATTGAAGGAGTAACTAGTATTTAAATCTTTCTATTTTCATCACTAATAAGTAAATAAACATTTAAACTAATTATTTTCAATATTGAAAATAACTATAAAAACATTTTTAAACAAAAACTTTTTCTGTATATATAGGTGATAAAATTCAAAGAAAAGAAAATAATCATAACAAGTGCATTGCCATATGCTAACGGGCCGTTGCACGTGGGGCATTTAGTAGAATACATCCAGACAGACATATTTGTAAGATTCTTAAAATTAATTGGTAAAGATGTTGTTTATTGCTGTGCTGATGATACTCATGGAGCCCCAATAGAGATAAAAGCAGATGAATTAGGGATTAAGCCAGAGCAGTTGATAGCTAAGTTCTTTAAAGAACACCAAGAGGATTTCAAGAATTTTCACATAGAATTTGACAGCTATTATACAACAAACAGCAAGGAAAACAAATACTTTTCTGATCTTTTTTTTGAAAGGCTAAAGAAAAAGAGGCTTATCTATAAAAAGGAGATAGAGGTTACTTATTGTGAGTATTGTAAGAGAACTCTGCCAGACAGGTATGTAAAGGGAAAATGCCCTAAATGTAATGCACCTAACCAGTATGGAGATGTGTGTGAGGTTTGCAATGCTACGTATGAAACTGTTGATTTAATTGAGCCTTATTGTGTAATATGTAGAAATAAACCAATAAGAAAAAAATCAGAGCATTATTTCTTTAAGTTAAGTTCTTTATCTGATAAACTTGAAAAGTATATTAACGGAAATAAAAATTTTCAGCAAGAAATAAAGAATTTTGTTTTAAACTGGATTAAAGAAGGTTTAGAGGACTGGAACATATCAAGGGATGGTCCTTATTTTGGATTCAAAATTCCAAATGAAAAAAATAAGTATTATTATGTGTGGTTGGATGCTCCTATAGGGTATATATCAAGTTTGGCAAATTATTTGAAAAGCACAAAGAAAACAGAAAAAATATGGAATGAAAGCAAAATAATACACTTTATTGGAAAAGATATAACCTATTTCCATTTCTTATTCTGGCCAGCTATGCTATATGCTGCTGGTTTTAATCTTCCTGAAAGTATAATTGTGCATGGGTTCCTGACTGTAAATAATGAAAAGATGTCAAAATCTAGGGGCACTTTTTTTACTGCAAAAGATTTCTTGCAGAAATATGAGGCAGAGCATTTAAGGTATTACTATGCAAATGTTTTATCCAAAAAACTTGCAGATATAGATCTAAATCTCAATGAATTTAGAGATAGAATTAATAATGAACTAGCTGGAAATTTAGGAAATTTCTGCTACAGAATAATAAGTTTCGTCAATAAAAATTTTGATGGAAAAGTAAAAGATATTGATAAAAACAATGAAATAATTAATGAAATAAACAATAAAATTAAAAATATTGAAAAGTATTATAATGATTTAAATTTTAATTCTGCGGTTAATGAAATATTATTAATTTCTGACATTGGTAATAAATACTTTCAGAAAAATGAGCCTTGGGCTTTGATTAAAAAGGATAAGAATAGAGTACATAAAATTTGCGGGCTATGTGTTAATATTGCAAAGAATTTAAGCATTTTAATAAATCCTATCCTGCCAAAGTTTTCAGAAAATTTGCAAAAACAATTAAAATTAAAAAATCTAAAATGGAAAGATATAGATTTTAAATTAAAAAATCATAAAATTGGGAAAGAAAAAATATTAGTTAAAAAAGTTGAGGAGATCAAAGAAGAATTGTTTCCATTAAACTTAAAGGTTGCTGAAATTATTGAAGTAAAGGAACATCCTAATGCAGATAAGCTGTACGTTTTACAAATTAACCTTGGTAAAGAGAAAAGACAGTTAGTAGCAGGGTTAAAAGATTATTACTCAAAGAATGAATTAAAAAATAAAAAAATAATTGTTGTAACTAACCTAAAGCATGCAAAGTTAAGAGGAATAGAGAGCCAAGGCATGTTATTAGCAGGAGAGGATAAAGAAGGACATGTTGGAGTGTTGACTGTTAAAGGAGCAAAAGCCGGAGATGTTGTTAATTTTGGAAATTTAAAAAATTCTAACAAAGAAATAAGCTTTGAAAATTTTCGAAAATTAAAAATAGTTGTTAAGGAAAGTAAAGTAGTTTCTAATGATTTAGAGCTAAAAACAAATAAAGAAACTGTTTCTGTTGAGAAAGTTACTGAAGGTAAGGTTAGGTAGTTTTAGTTAAGGACATAAGTAACGCATGAACTTTTGCATAAAAATATGACCCTCCCAAAATGACTCTAATGCTTCCTGCATTGATTCAATTGTCTTGAAATACTGCGATTTCGTTA
>JADFLA010000062.1 GCA_022564635.1 Nanobdellota archaeon
GAGCTATAGCTACTAATTTCCATGCTTATCACCTGTTTTTTAGTGCTACTGGCTTTTCAACTAAGCTCTGGAAAAAGAGCTTAGTGCAGTAGCCTATAGAATTCTGAGAAAAAGTCAAATTTAATCTTTATGCACCGTTTAAAAACGGTGGCAATACTATTCTAGTATACCCTACCGGAGCACATCTTCAACAGGAGCTAGACAAAGACTCTGTTAATCTCTATTGTGACAATGCCCTGCAATTAGAAGTCTCAAGAGACGCCTTAAGCAGAATAGGAGAGATGGCAACCGTTTTAGTTTCTATTCTTCCTGATGAATTAGGTGCTCATTATAATCTTGAACATATTGCCCAAAATACAAATGCACGTTTTAAGACAGATCCTTTTTATGTCGCAACTGGACTAGTTAGGAATTCACAAAAAGTTTTGGATCCTAATGGAAGACTTGTTCTCGGCATTAGAATAACTGAAGATTACGCTGAAACTGCAGTAAAAGCATTGGAACAAAGAGTTGGTCGTATAGTATCAATAACAGAACAAAGAACATTAGATTTACCTACTGAAGATCAAGGGGGATATAGGAGCGGAATACTTAATGCAGGATCTGGACCATTTTCTACACCTTCTTATCAGCCGGTTAAGTTGCTTATGTTAGAAGCAAAACCCCGATAAATAAAAATTTAATTACTTAATGTTAAAAAATTATTGAGACTAAATTGAATATATTTAAATATTGAACGAATTTTCATTTTAAAGATGCTTACAAATAAACAAACTGAACAAATAAAGGAAGAACTAGACAATAGCCAAAACCCTATATTCTTCTTTGATGATGATCCGGATGGGCTTTGTGCGTTTTTATTATTTTATAGATACAAAAAAGAAGGTCACGGTTTTGTTGTAAAAACTCACCCAAAACTAGATGTTAGATCTGCACCCAAAATAGAAGAATATGATGCTGACAAAGTTTTTGTTCTTGATGTTGCACTGCTTGATCAGGATTTTATAGATGCAAGTAGAGTTCCAGTAATTTGGATAGACCACCATGGACCATACGAAAGGAATAAAGTAAAATACTTCAATCCAAGATTAGCAAAAAAAGATGCAAACATACCAACAACATATATGTGCTATCAAGTTGTTCAGCAGGATTTGTGGATTGCAATGATTGGTTGCATAGCGGATTATTACATGCCTGATTTCATAGACGAATTCAAAAAAAAATATCCGGATTTAATAGATGACCAAAAATCAATCGGAGACATTTACTTCAAAAGCAAAGTTGGAACTTTAATTAAAATTTTTTCTTTTTGCCTTAAAGGAAAAACAAGCGATGTAATGAAGTGCATGAAAGTTCTTACAAGAATAGAAAGTCCTTATGAAATTCTAAACCAAGAAACTCCAAGAGGCAAGTTTATATTCAAGAGATATGAAAAAATTAAAAAATCGTATGATGATTTATTTAAAAGTGCAATGAAAGAATTTTGCAAAGGTAAACTACTTGTTTTTACCTACTCAGATGATAAAATGAGCTTTACCGGTGATTTAGCAAATGAGTTATTATATAAATTCCCAGACAAAATAATCATTGTTGGAAGAAAGAAGGATGATGATGTCAGGATGAGCATTAGAAGTAAAGACACCTTAATCCCGCCATTATTAGAAAAATCTCTATCAGGTTTGGAAGGCTATGGTGGTGGTCACGAATATGCTTGCGGTGCAAATGTAAAAGAAAGAGATTTCAAGGAGTTTGTTGAGAGGATTATAAATAATATAGATTAATTACAATGATCAATTATGAAGGAATAAATTGGTCCACTGAAGTTACTCCAAACCTTGTAGATAGATTAAAACAAAAATCCAAAACATTAAGTTTACCGGTTGCTATAGCTACAGAAATATATGAAGTAGGTGCTGATATTGAAAGAGTTTCATTTGAAGCTTATAGAAATAACGGAAATATATCTGATTTATTACGGATGACGGAAGCAAGTGGGTACCTAAGAATTGGACAAGAAATTTTATATTTCCAGGAACCTCATGGACGATACCCTACTATCCAACATTTTCTTTATGGCTCAGAATCAGATGAAATAACAACTGGTAATTGGGTAAATGGTTTGCCATTATTTTCCCAGCAAAATACGGAAAATCCGAGAGAGCATGCTGAGGCTCTTGAAGAATCCCAATTAACCTCTATGGAAGTTAACAAACAAATCATAAATTCACAAATTGTAGACAGAAAATTTATTCTATTGAGGGAAGAAGGTCCTTATGCATTGTTGAAGGATTTAAGTGAAGAAGCTAATGAAGAATACCAAAAACGTAATTTTCCTTCTCCATATAATGAATTTGAAGAATTATGGAAACTTTTGAATCCTTTAGAGCATGCTATAATAGGAATGAGAGCAGCACTACAAAGATACGAACAATTTCAAGACTTTAATATCTATCCAGGTGAAGTTGACATTAATGAACATTCGGATTTGGATGCCAGTTCTCATCAAACAACCAGGGCTTTTGTAGACGAAATAATACAATATATACCAAGAGGAATTTTTTATCTTACACATCCGGCATGTAGAGCCATTCTAAGTTCTATTAGCACATCAACCAACCAATTATCTAAAATAAGAGAACGATCAGGTTTGAATAATAGGGATGTAACATCTTGGATTTTTGAAATGATAAGTAATGAATATGTATCTAGCCATATCGACGAAGACACTAAACAACAAAGGAGTGCACAAATTATGGTTTCATTAAAATCTAATTTACGAACTCTTATGGAACAGTTAAACTCAGAGCTAATAATCCCCGTGGATGTAGAATAAATAATAAATGTATAGAAGCAAATTAACCAAAAAATAATTTAAACCTTCAAATTCTTATTAATCATATTTACCACAATATCTTTTTTATCTTTAAGGCTTTGCCTTTTTGTAAAGGCCTCAAGGTTTTCCTTTTTTATTCTAGAATTTAATCTCGAGATCTTGTCATTTACTTTATTTAACCTGTTAATTACCATATTTAGTTTTCCTTCCATATTCCTGGATACAGAAACAACAAGCATTTTGTTAAATGAATCATTTAAATAGAATAATTTACTGCCACCAAATGTTTTCTGCTCATCCCCGATCATTTTTATTAAAGTCTCATTTATATTAATATTTAAAGACATTATAACCGCTTCTTTGTAAGCTTTATTATTTATAAGGCTTAATTCAATTGCATCATTATTAGAATTAATATCATTTAAAAATTCTTTAAATTCTAATTCATTATTTATATCTCTGAAATTTAGATATTGTATTGAATTTATACCCCTATTAATATCAATATGAGAAATTAGATTCCTGTAGATAGGACTATCCACCTCCATTTATTCACCCCCAAATAAGACTATTAGTATATAACACTATTTAAGAATTTCGGTGTTTTCAGTAGTTCCGAAAGTAACTTTAGGTTTAGAACGTAACCCCCTATTTTGCACAATAACCATATTCTAGGAAGAGCTTTGGCTGTAAAGTTTAAGATTTGGATTATTCCTCATACAACTTTATTTGATAGAAAACGTGACCATCATGTTCTTCAGTTCCTATATCCATTACTTCTGCTGTTAACTGATTCCCTAAGTGTATTTTATATCCAACTTCTACTGAACCATCTGGTGGTCCACTTAAAGGAAGAACAACACCATCGAGCGAATCTCCAGATTTAATACCTGTTACTCCGATTGTTCTAGCAGCAACACCATTCAGAACAGTTTCAAGCATTTCTTTTACAGGCGGTTCTATAATTTCTCCGCCATTAGTAGGAATCATACATGAGGGTATTACCCTACTCTTTAAAAACCCTCCTCTTAAATCAAGGGCTTTCTGGGCAATAATAATGGGTATTAGGTGACGTTTACATAACACTCATAAAATAACTAAATTTATAAAGCAATTATCTATATTAAACTCTTAACGCGTCGGTGGTCCAATGGCTAAGACAATGGCCTTCCATTGTAGTAGAAAGCCGTTAATTCGGGTTCGAATGATATCTGAAATATCCGAACAGTCCCGACCGACGCATTTTAATTAATTTTATAAACAAACGTATTTTTTCTGAAATTATGCTGAGTATTATTATCCCAACATTAAATGAAGAAAAATATTTACCAAAACTTTTGGAAAGTATAAAAAATCAAAGCTTTAGAGATTATGAAATTATTGTTGCAGATGCAAATTCAAAAGACAAAACAAGGAAAATTTCCAAAAAATATAGATGCAAATTAATTAAAGGAGGATCACAAGCAAGGGGAATAAATAATGGAGCAAAAGCAGCAAAATATAATACCTTATTAATTCTTGATGCAGACTCATCTTTACCCAAAGATTTCCTTAAAAAAAATTTCAATGTATTTAAGAAAAAGAATCTAGAAATTGCTTCTTGCTATATAAGACCAAGGAATGCAAAAATAAATGATGAATTAACTCATACACTTTCTAATGTTTATTACTTTTTCAATAAAAGAATAAGACCATTTATTCCGAGTTTTTGTTTTTTTATAAAAAAAGAATTTTTCTTTAAGGTAGGATGCTTTAATGAGAAAGTTCCATGGCTAATTGATTTAGATTTTTCCAATAAACTGCCTAAAAAAATAAAATATGATATTTTGCCAGTTCATGTTGAGCTATCAATCAGAATGGCACAAAGACTTGGGAGATTTAAACAAGCTAGGTTAATGTTTTTATTAGGGTTCCTAAGATTTTTAAGGAAAAATTATTATGGTAAATATGAATATTAAACCCTCAAACTAACTATTTGAGAAATACCATGCTCATTCATAGAAACACCATAAAGTGTGTCTGCTTCTGATATTACTGCATCATTGTGGCTCATTATCAGGTACTGTGCATTCTCAGAATATTTTCTGATCAATTTAGCAAACTTCTCAGAGTTATGTTTATCCAAGGCAGCATCCACCTCATCCAAAACATAAAATGAAGCTGGCTCATGCTCTTGTATAGCAAAAATAAAAGCTAAAGCCGTTAATGTTTTTTCTCCTCCAGATAAGCTCCTTATATCCAGGAATTTACTTCCAGTTATCTTGACATTAATCCTAACACCTTCTTCAAAAGGATTTTCCTCATTCTCTATAACTAAGGTTGCATCTCCTTTTGTTGTCAATAATGAAAAGAATTTCTTAAAGTTTCCATTAACAACCTCAAAAACTTTCATGAATAAATCTTTTTTCTTGCCTTCTACTTCCTGCATCATCTTAAGCACATCTTCCTTTTCCTTGCCCAGAATATTCTTTTTCTCCATCAAGCTGTTATATTGCTTTTCAACATCGTCATAGATCTCAAGAGCCCTCATATTTACAGAGCCTATTTCCAGCTGCATCTTCTCAAATTTCCTTATGTCATTTTTAAGCTGCTCTTCATTCTTGCTCAAATCCAATTTAACACCCTCATATTGCTGGAACTCTAAATTTAAACCAGAGAGCACTGACTGCATTTCTGCAGACTTTATTGATAGGGTGTTAGCACGAACCTCAACTCGTCTACTATCATCTTGTCTGTTATTCATAGTTGCTTGGTTTCTTTGAATTTCCTTGTCAATCTCGCTACTTTTGTGGAACAAACCTTTAAATTTTGCATTGAAGTCTTGGGCCATCTCTTCCTTTTTCTTTAATTCATAATTTTTTTCCTTTACAACTTGTATTAAATTTTTCAATTCATCATTAAAATCCAAAATTTCCTTTTCATGCCCTTTTATTATTTCCTCTGTTTTTTCCACCTCCTTTTTATATATATCCTCTGCTTGTATGTCAACATTCTTTATCTCAGAATCTATCCTTATTATACTCTCGTCAAGCTCCTTTAGTTTTTCCTCAAATGCATTTAGCTCAGCAATCAAGGTTGGATTGCTTAATTGTGTTATTGCAGATCTCAATTTTTGCCTTTCTGTTTTTATCGTAGTTAACTCATTATTCAAAACATTAGTTTTGTCCTGAACAAGTTTTATCTTCTTGTCAATCTCTTTTTCCAGCTCTAACAAAGAGGATTTTTTCTGTTCAGAAGCCTCTAAATCAGTTGCCTCTAAATGCAAAGACTTTTCTATTTTTATTATCTCACCTTCAAGACCTGCCTTTTTTGTCCTTAAATTTGCTATCAAGTCCTCATTTTCTATCCTTGTTTTTTCTAAAACATCTATAGTATTTTTCAAGTCTTTAATCAAGCCCCCATATTTTTCAATCTCATTGGCAATATCCTCTTCTTTGAAGCCCATGCTTTGTTTTCTTTTTATTTGATGTAGATATTTCCATATTCTTATCCCTTTTTTTTCTTATTGCTCAAGATACCAAAAAATAATTATTCCTTGTCCTTATACTGAAAAGTTATATCACCTTCGTAATATTGATAATCGGCAAAAATAAAGCGATGACGATAAATCCGACCACA
>JADFLA010000019.1 GCA_022564635.1 Nanobdellota archaeon
AGCGGAATCCTATGAATATGAAGCCTACGGTGAACCCTCATTCTTCAGTCAATCTGCATCTCCCCTTCCACAATCCGCGATTGGCAATCCCTATCTCTTCCACGGGCGACGTTATGACCCGGAGACTGGATTCTTCTACTTTAGAAACCGATATTACGATCCGCTGGTTGGCCGTTTTCTACAGCGGGATGCTATCAATGATCCAGTAAATCTGGGAAATCTTTATACCTTTGTAGGGAATAATCCCTGGTCCGATGCAGACCCGTATGCTCAGGCACAAGGGGACTGGTGGGATCCCCGTTCCTATGACTGGGGTGTGTTCGCCGAAGAGTTCGGTGAGGGACTCTGGAATGTAGCATCTTTAGGCACAAGAGCGCGGATTAAGAGAAATCACGAAATGGGCATAACAGGTTTAGGGCAAGACATCAGCGCCGCTGCGGGTGCCGTATTAAATACGATCTCTTTTGGTATATCTGATAACGTGGCCGACCGGATGTTAGTCGAAGGCCAAGGTTTTGGCGAAGCATTAATTAAAGGAACAGGGGATGCGCTTTATAATCTGACGCCCATTGACGAACTCCGGCAACTTACACTGAATTGGCATAAGTTGAGCGGCTGGGAGAGGGCCGAGCTGATTAACAGTGCTATCGGGAAAACAGCGGGACTAATCCTTGCTGGTAAAGCACTTAGATCGAAGGGCGGTGGTCCTAAGACTGGATGCTTTGCTCCAGGTACTCTTATTTTGATGGCTGATGGAAGTACTAAACCCATTGAGGAAATTGAAAGAGGTGATTTAATCCTTAGCGATGATCCAAACGACGAAATTGGGCCAGAACCTCGTATTGTCATCGAAAAGTTCCAAAATTATACCTTTCGTCTCATCTACATTGGCATTGATTCAGATGGAGATGGAATCGTTGATGGCAAATTTCAAGCAACAGGAGAGCATCCGATTTGGACCCAAAATCGTGGTTGGCGCAATGCCGAGGATCTAGTCAAAGGCGATGTTTTTCAAGACTATAACAGTGGAAGTGTTGCTGTTGTGTCGGTTGCGTCCAAAACAAACTCAAGTGATACTTACAACCTTGAAGTTGAGGGTATGCATACCTTCTTTATAGCGGTGAACGGCACCTCCGTGCTGGTTCATAACAAGACGACATACATTACTTATACAGCCCCCGAATTGGATGTGACGGGTAACCCAACCGGAAGAACTTATGTAGGGAAAGCAACAGGGCAAGGTACTCCTCAAGAGGTCCTAAACCGGAGATTTAGCGGTCAGAATCATCACCCTGGGCATGAGCTCGGACAGCCTAGTTTAGATAAAGTGCACAACACGAAAAACCAAATGAGGGGCCGTGAACAGCTCCTCTACGAGAAATATGCTACCAAAGGCCAAGCGGCGAACAAATATAATCCTGTGGATAAAACAAATAAGAAGAAGTGGAAAAGATACGAGAGAAGGCATAGCTTAACAGCAGTCCATATTGATTGGCATTGTATTAGAGACGATGAATGGGCATTTGCGGTGGAGGATGATGCCAGCAGGAAAATGTTATCCTTAGTAGAATGTGGTAGTCCTACAACAGATAAATCAATCGATGGTATGGATGAAGCCTTAAAGCATGGGCAAATAAGGCAATGCATAAACGATCATGGAACGCAGTTTATCAAGACTATTAGTGAAGAAAATTCCAGATTTCAGGAATATCTTAAGCTCAAAGGAATCAAACAGATTCTTTGTAGAATAAAGCATCCTCAAAGCAACGGCAAGATAGAGAAATGGTTTGATATTTATGTAAGACATAGAAATGCGTTCAAAACTAAAGAGGAATTTCTACATTGGTATAATGAGTTAAGGCCACATAGTGCTCTTAAGTTTGATGTTTTAGAGACCCCACAACAGGCATTTCTTAGGAAAATGAGGAAAAATTAAAAATGAAGAGGCAATTTAAGTTATCGAAGGGAAATAATAAACGGATAAAACAGTTTGTCAAATTCTGGTTTACAATCTTCGCATACCATAATAATAAGAAATAACTACTATTTCCTTTTTTCGCTAATCACATACGTTTAATGGTTAAAAATAGATATTTACATCCTCTCCAGAACACCTATCCCTAGTAAACTCAAACTATTCTTCAAAGTCTGCTGAACGCACTTAACTAAAATTAACCTGGAATTTTTAATTTCCTGTTTTTCCTTTAGTATATTATGTGTATGGTAGAATTCGTTGAATTGTTTTGCCAGCTCGTAAGTGTAATTTGCAATTGTGTTTGGCCTTAGTTCTTTGGCTGTTTTTTCTACAATTTGGGGGAAAGCAGATACTTTTTTTATTAATTCTATTTCTTCTTTTGAGTTTAATAATGAAAAATTTGCTTTTTTAGGAATTTTATTTTTATTTTTCTTGATTATTGAGCTTATTCTTGCATAAGCATATTGTATGTAAGGAGCAGTTTCACCTTCAAAATTCAAAGATTGCGTCCAATTAAAGATAACATTTTTCTCAGGACTTACTTTTAGGATTCCATATTTTAATGCTCCATAACCAATTACTTTGGCTGCTTTATTGTCAATTTTTTTATATCTTTGTTTTAATTCTTTACTTGCTTTTTTTAATGCTTCTGACATGAAATCTTCTAATAAAACTATGTTGCCTTTTCTTGTAGACATCTTGCCTTCATGTAACAAAACAAAAGAATAATAGATTGCTTTCCTAGTTTTTTTTTCCAATATTTTTAAAGCGGCATTTATCTGCTCATTATACAATTTTTGGTCTTCTCCTAAAACCACAATATTTTTATCTTTTTTTCCCATATCTAATGCATAAGCAATATCCCTTAACGGATATAATGAAGTCCCATCGCCTCTTGTTAGAACTAAAACAGGAACTCTCATTCCCAGCTCAAAGCCCTTTTCATCCAAAACGAACCTATTGTCTTTATCGAAGAAGAATCTTCCGGACTTTTCCAACAGCTTTAAAGCTTCATGTGTTTTTTTGCTCCATAGATAGCTTGATTCATAATCAAATACATCATATTTAATTCCTAGTTCTGAGAAAATTCCAATTTGACCTTTTACTGAGATATTAACGATTTTTTTAAACTCATTTTTTATTTTTTTATCTCCATTCTCAAGTTTATTTAGCTGCAGTAAAACCTCTTTCTCCAGTTTTTCGCTATTTTCAACTTTTTTTGATATATCCCTATATATTTTTAATAAATCATCAAATTTGATTTTTTTTTTATTTTTAGCTGCTAGAACTAGCATAGAAATCTGTTTTCCAATATCATTTACATAATAATGAACCTCAACTTTATAATTTTGGAATTTTAGGATATTTGCCAATACATCCCCAATCAAAGCATTTCTTGCTCTACCAACATGAGGGCTTGCATTTGGATTTATAGATGTATGTTCCAAGATTATTTTTTTATTTTTACCAATGTTTGATGAGCCATAATTATCTTTTTCTTTCAATATTTTATTTAATGTTTCTTCTGTTAATGCGTTTTTATTTATGAAGAAATTAAGATATGGCCCAATTGTTTTTATTTCTGAAATGTATTTACTTTTCTTTATTTTTTTTGATAAATCAGATGCTATTTCATTAGGATTTTTTTTGTAAATTTTTGATAAAGAAAAACAAGGGAAAGCATAATCTCCTAGCTCTGGTTTTGGGGGTATTTCTAGTTCTATTTTTTCTTTTACCTCTTTTTTTATTGCTTTTATTATTTCCTCTTTGAATTTGTCCATGAAAGAATTAAGAGAGAGGTTTAATATAAATTTATTGATTTTTATTAATAATCACTACCAGAATCAACTTCCTTAAAATCAGGATTATCAAGCTCTTTATCAAATCCTATTATTAATTCATCATCACCAAAATCATCTTCAACTATCCTTCTTACATTCTTTAACTTGTTTTTGATTTCAAATTCTTCTTGCTCATCTTCATATTCATCAATATACCTTCTTAAATTTTGTTGGTATCTTTGTTGTTTTGTTTCATCAAACCATTCCAAACCGGTTGATTCCTCAATTACAAACACTTTCATTTTAGGTATATTTATTTTAGGTTCAATTGGTTGCTCGGTAATTTGTGATTCATCTATAACGAATATCAAGAGTTCTTGCTGTTCAATTTGGTCGCTATTTTGTTCATAGCTACAGCTAGATAAAAGAAACAAAGCAATTACTAATAATATTAATTTAACTCTCATATAGTGGTGGTAAAGAATATCGATTTATAAAGGTTATTAATTGTTATTTCTTCTGTGCTATCACGTTTTTAGTTCGCATAATTAAAAATTAATGAAAGATAAGCAAAAAATAACAACAAAGGGTTCAAATACGGTCATTTGCTATGCAAATGCCCTATTCCGAAAGGATTTTCCAGAACTTCGTAACTGAAAAATCCTCTCCAGTCAGTTTTCACCCATGTTATTTTTTGCTTTTATGTAAAAACGAATCAGTTTCGTGATGCGAACTAGTTTCGGGATATCACAAATTGTTATTTCTTCCTAAGCTTATCAATCTTACTTTCCATCCTTTTCATTGCATTCTTAATATCATCCATTGACTTAAATATTTTATTCAAGAAAACAAGCCTTACTATCAAAGATATCACATAAATACCAAAAATTCCTCCAACAAGAAACTCTACAAACCTAAGAATTTCTTTTACTGGGTAAGAAACAGGACCTAACAGTTGTATAGTAGAGTTAATGTCAACCATACACTAAACTCTGATCTTCAACTTTATTAATTTTATTATTTTTTATATATTCGATCAAAGATTCAATTGTAATAATTTTCATATTATTGTGGTTTTTAGAGAAATCAATTAAATCAGGTAGTTTTGCCATGCTGCCATTCTCGTTTATTATTTCACATATTACGGCAGCAGGATAGAAACCAGCTAATTTCGCAAGGTCAACAGATGCTTCTGTATGGCCTTCCCGGATTAACACACCACCTTCTTTGTATATCAAAGGGAATAAGTGTCCAGGCTTAATGAAGTCTTCTGACTTTGAATTTTCATCTATTAATGCCTTTACTGTTGCTGTTCTGTCTGATGGAGAGATTCCAGTTGTTGTTCCGTTTTTGTAATCTACAGAAATACTAAACATACACCTGTTAATTTCATTATGGTTTACCATTGCCGGTATATTTAATTGCTCTAATCTTTCTCTTATAATAGGCATGCATACTAAACCACGGGCATTCTTAATCATATAATTTATCCTATCTGCTGTAACTTTTTCAGCTGCAAGAACTAGGTCACCTTCATTTTCCCTATTTTCATCATCCACTACAATGACAAATTTTCCCCTTTTAATGTCATTAATAGCATCTTCTATTTTGCTGAATTCCATCTAAAAAACTGTTAAAATAAAGAGTTTTTATAGTTTTCTTTTTTTATTAAAGATCTCCTTCAACTAGAAGGTCTTTTCCTATCTTTTTTGTTGAAATGTTCTTTAGCTTAATAGCTTTTTTGACTTTTTTAATGCCAAGATTTTTTATTGGACCTAGGCCATTGCCTATGATTTTTGGTGCTGTAAATATCAAGAGCTTATCCACAATGTTTTCTTTAATCGCATTGCCACTTAGCTCTGCGCCACCTTCTATCATTATTGGTGTTATTCCGGATTTTCCAAGCTCTTTCATCAATTCCTTTAAATCAACTAAGCCAGCTTTTGGTTTTAAGACCAATACTTGGACACCTTTTTGATGCAATTTATCTATCTTTTTCTTTGGAGCTTTTTTTGTTGTTGCAATTATAACCTTACTTGGATCTTTAAGGACTTTTGCTCTTTCTGAAATTTTTAATGTTGAATCAACTATTATCTTTGTTGGATTTTTTCCCTTAACTAATCTTGAGTCTAATATGGGGTTGTCTCTTGTAATTGTATTTATCCCAACCATAACAGCATCAACATCATTTCTTAACTGATGGACATATTTTCTTGCTTCCCTGGAAGTTATGTATTTTGAATCGCCTGTAGAAGTAGCTATTTTTCCATCAAGGCTCATAGCTAGTTTTAAAATTACGAAAGGCCTTTTTGTCTTGATATATTTTATATAAGCCTCATTTAGTTTTTTTGCCTTATCCCTTAAAATACCTATTCTTGTCTTTAAGCCGCGGAATTTTAATTCTTTGTAGCCGTCTACTAAAGGATTAGGGTCTTCCATGCCCACAATAACTTCCCTAATGCCAGCTTCCACAATGGTTTCTGTGCATGGGCTCGTTTTTCCCCAATGAGAACAAGGTTCAATATTAATGTACATGGTTGCATTATTTGCCTTTTTGCCAGCTGCTTTTAATGCATTTATTTCCGCATGTGTCTCTCCATATTTCTTATGATAACCTTTACCTACGATTTTGCCCCTTTTAACAATAATACAACCGACTAACGGATTTGGACTTACATAGCCTTTGCCTTTCTCAGCTAGCTGTATAGCTACATCCATATACTTCTTGTGTGAAATCATAAAGACAAAATTGGAAAAATTAGGAGTTATTTAAATTTGTTTGTTTTAATTGGAGGATAATAACAATATTTATGCAATCATAGAAATTTATTGGCATTTTTTCTTTTCTAATAGAAAACTTTTTAAATCCTTATTAAAATTTTTAATTAGACGGAAAATGGCTGAAGATGAAAAGGAAGAGGAAAAAGAAGAAGAAACAGTTTACGATGAGGGAGGCAGAGAAGAACTAGTGGACAGTGGAGAAATGAGTCCTGAAGAAGCAGGGTTTATGCAGGGCTACGAGAAGGCTGACGAAGAGAAGGAAGAGAAGGAAGAGAAGAAAGAGAAGAAGGAAGAGGAAGAATAAAAATGTTTTTTCTATAATTTTTGAGAGATATATCTATTTATTTCAATAATGTTTAAATAATTGGGTTAGTTTGCTAATTTAAAAATGGAATCCAGAATAACAAGAAAAGAAACTGCAAGTTTACCAACAGAATATGGTGATTTTACTGCAGTTGTTTATGAATGCACTAAAGGATTACATCATATAGCCTTGATTAAAGGAGACATTAAAGACAAAGATGTTTTGGTAAGAGTTCATTCAGAATGCCTTACTGGCGATGTTTTCCATTCTTCAAGATGTGATTGCAACCAGCAACTTGACAAAGCATTAAAAATTATATCAGAACAGGGTGGAGTTTTGCTTTATTTAAGGCAGGAAGGCAGAGGCATAGGTCTGTTAAACAAAATAAAGGCTTATGCATTGCAAGATGAGGGTATGGATACTGTTGAGGCTAATGAAAAATTAGGATTTAAGGCTGATGCTCGAGATTATACGGTTGGTGTGCAGATTTTGGCTGATTTGGGAATAAAAAGAATGAAGTTAATGACCAATAATCCAAAAAAAATAGAGGGTTTAGAGAAGTACGGCATCAAGATTGTTGAAAGAGTTCCATTAATAATAAAACCTACAACTACAAATAAAAAATATTTAGAAGCCAAAAAAGAAAAATTGGGGCATGATTTGGAAGGTAAGGGGGTTGTTGAGTAGATTATTGTTAATTTAGTACTTAAAGAATCTAGTTCTTACCCGGTATTATATGCATTCCCCATTTGTCCAAGTTGTGTACTGGATACTAAATTATAGGTAATTCTTGGACTTTTAGAGTTTATAATAGCCCAATTTCCTAATACGGTATCAAAAACAATAGTGTTATCATGTGATATTTCACCTATCCTAGTTGAAACTTTAAAAAACTTATATCTAGGATCCAATTGCAAACTCCCAAGAAGTCCACGAATCATTTTTCCAGCATCGTCACAAATTCCCTTCATTGTTTCTTTTCCTGTCGGTCTGTATGTTGAAGCAGATAGTGCTTTCATAGCCTCTTCTACTCGTTCAGGAAGTTTGCCTTCAGGATTAAATTCCATAGATTCATTAATTACTGCTCCAACAGTTTCAAGCAAATCTCCGATATCCATCGCTCGTCTATCTAATAACACTCCATATCTTCTCCCACTTTCTTCTGAAAGTGTAAGTTTTTGTCCCAGAGGATCATAAGCCACAATACCAGAAAGACCATATTCTTCCTTATTTAGCGATACTAATATACCATGTCCAAGATGAAATTTTAGATCACCCTCGTCGGGAAGAAAATACAAGTGATGGTCAATCATGTCTGAATAAATCATTTCATCTGTTTCTCTATCTCCAACTCCAATTTTTCCACGATTTATTGTTAGAACTCTATTTCTTCTAATATCATCAGATGAAATGTTTGTCTGCACATATAAATCATTTTCCAATGCTTTTTCTAAAACTGATATTGCTTCCTGCTCCGGAACTATAACTTCGGTCATATAGGTTAGATAAGGATAAACTCTATTTAAGCTTATCTTTTCATAAGAAAATGAATCTAGAATTTTAATCCATGAAGTATCTCAACTAAATCCCTTTCCTCTTCCTCAATTACTGCAATTACCCCATCAATAGTATGACTCTCTCTTTGATAAATTCTTTTTTCTTCTCCTTCACTATATTCCATTATTTTTTGAATTGTTTCTTCCAATATTTTCAAATATCTATCGCGATATTCTTTTGCTTCATCTTCATCACCTATAATTCTTAATAAATCAAGTGAAGCTGCAAATCGTCTAGTATTGCCACTAACCAATTTCTGTAACCCGGTCTTCAAATCCGTCCAATTCTCCCAGCTACTAGGTCTACCGATACGAATTGTTTCTATTTTTTCAAAACTAGGCAATTTTTTAAGGTTCTCTTCTAAATGATTTATTATATCGACTTTAACTTTTCTTAATTGACTTTTTGCAGTTTTAAGTAATGTCGACCTTATTATTTCTCTAAATTCATAATTTTTCAGATTATTAATAGATTCCTCAATTAATTGATAAATGGCTAATAAGGTTGGAGTAGAATAAGATTGAAGAAATATTCGTCTGTTTCTATAATCTCCTTTTTTTCTAGCGATTGAATCGCATATTACCAAGATACCTGTAAATATTATAAATGGCTTCATAAAATTGTAATGCTCGTATACATACTTTCTTGGTGGAATTAACCTATAAAGTTGCCTTATCTCCTCCATTAAATTATCTCGAGTAAATATATAATCCGATTCAAATGTGTGCATAAGTTGTTGTAATGCAAAAGAATAAGCTTCATTTAAGGCTAAATTATAGTCATTACTCATTTTAGACAGCTCGCTATAAACCCAATGGGCAACTTCATGCCCCATTACATTATGAAGAGACCAAGAATATCTAATGTCTGATAACATTTTATGTTGATTATTACGTAAGTGTTGTTCTGCTGATTCTAACATCTCAATGTACTCTTTTAATATTTTCTTAACTTCTTCCGGGTCACCTTTTTCAAAAGCTAATTCAAGAGTAGCTCTTTGCATATGAGTTTTAAATTTTGAAAAAAAAGTATGATATTCTCTTAATCTTGCAGGTCTTATTTTTCCAGTATCTGCAAGAAAATCTGAAAGAAAAGAATTTTTATTAACATTCAGGTGTGGGAATTCTGCAGATGCATTTGCAGATTCAATTGAAGTTTGAGTTTGATTGATAGCTCTCCTTACTGCAACGTCTAATCTTTTTACTTTATGCCGGGTTTTCAATCTTCTCAATAGTTCACTAAAAATAGATTTTTTCCCAAATATTCGTTCTAAAGTTCTTACGGATCTGTAAACTTGTTCTTCTAAAATTTTATCTGTTATTAACCTATCTTCAAAATCTTGCAATCTTGCAATTAATGCTTTTGCTTCTGAATCTAAAGCCATTTACACTTAACTATATTCTATATTAATAAATTTTTCTTTCAGAAATTAACTATCTATGTTTTAATGAGATTGAAATTATTTCTTTTCATAACTATGATGCCTGCCAGTAGGCTTCTCATAGAAACTAAATGCTTTAAGGAATCTTGGTAATCTTGCAAGTGGCCTGATAAATCTCGAGAAATAATGCATCCTACTTGCCCTTGGGATTGTTCTATCACCCACTTTAATTACCTCCTGCGAAATTCCAATAGATTCTTCCAGGTTTAAAATGATAGCAAATTCTTCTACCACTCTTAAAACCAAAAAAGCCGGAAAGATAGCAATTATTTCCAACCAATAACTTCTAAAAAATTTAGGAAAATTCCTTATACGAATATATTTAAAAATCAGATCTATAACAAAAATAAAGATAATAAAGCCATCAATAATTGAAACAAAGACACGATAAGGTTCAATTTCATGTGCAAAAAATATCTCGCCTATAATTACAAAAAATAACAAAACAAGAAGGTAAGGGATTATTTTATCAACCCATAACTCAATTTTATGTAGCCATCGTTTCATAGATTTATACCTTGTTATTTATTCAATATAAATGTTTCTGCATTAGAACCTCAATAATCCCATAACCTTAGCAATATCTTTCTCTGCAATTACAAATAAAGTATCAGTCCAAGTGGACATTGTTTCTATGATATTAATTCCATTCTCGGCTAATAAAGTTGATAAATAAGCAATAACACCTGGTGTTTCCTCAAGATCTTCAGAACTCTTTAATGTAACTTCTGCAAGGTTTTCAGTTACTTTTATTATTTTATTTTTGAACAGCTTTTTTACTATAGCTAAAAATTCATGAGATGTTACAATTGTAATTGTATTTGAGCCTTCTATAATATGGAATAATTCTGATTTCTTTTTGATTTCTTTATGCAGTTCAATTATATGGCCATAATAAATATCTTTTTCAACTAAAACAACAACAATTTTATTTTTAACCTCTAACTTGCTGTCTGCTAATATTTTAATAATTTTATTCTCTAAAACTGTCTCTTTGCTTATTTTTCTATGATATCTCCTGCAAGCAATTAATATCGCATCAAAATTCTTTTTTAAATCCAGGTCCAAGTCTTTACATAGCTTTCTTGTCAGAGAAGAATAGTTAATTAGGCCTTTTTTTAGACAATCTTTAACTGAAGGATGCTCTGCTATATATTGCTCTGTAAGCTTTGTTATATTTGCCATACAAACCCCCAACTACAATATCATTCTTCTATATTTGATTTATTTAATTCTCTAGAAACTTTATTATCAATCTCTACATTACTTATATTAATCCACTCTGAGAGATCCTTTTGCATCTGAAATATAAACTGAAAGCCGCATGCGAGAAGCTTACGGCTTTTCAGATTTTTTAAATGGAGCGTCTATATCTTGATCTTTGTGGTACTCTATTCAAAAAGATATACCGCTCAATAATAATAATTTTATTACTTCTATTTAAATGTTTTGTTTTGGACATTTTTAGTTGAAATAGAACAAAAGGTTCTAAATTGGACTTTTGTCTTCTATCCTAAGTCCAACTTATACCACTTATTAATCTGAATAATTTTGTTATTAATAAGTAGTTATAAATAGAAAGATTTATATATAGTTAAATTATCAAATATCATGAGGTTTTTGACAAAATATGCCCCAAAGAATTCAATCAAAAAAGCAGTTATTGGCTGCTATAGGTGCAGAATTCCCTTTTTTTAAACTGGAAGATTTACCTAATTTACTAAATGGGAATAGCCTCCAGAGAGCGTTGCGTCTGGATTCAAGAGGTATGCAATTAGATTTAGTTATATCACAAACTGATCAGGAAATAAATCATATGTTGGAACATTATGGATTCATTGAGGATAATTATGATCCTCAAATTATAGTCCATCTGGCAAACGGGTTTGATACATTACCTAAGCACTATTTCGGATTGGAGAAAGTTATTCACATTTCAGCTGATACTAAGGAGCCAGATAACGTGCCGGAAAATTTGAAAGGGAAAGTTGACAAATTTTATCATTTTCTAGACAGAGTTGGAGAAGGAGAAAAAGTATCTGCCGATGGATACAATCTTCCTTTCAAAGATAAAAGTATAGATTTAGTTATTGTTAAAGGAAATGCTCCTTATGATTTTGCTAATCCAGAGTTACACCCTTCTATTGCGAGAGTTATTTCTGAAGGTGGAATATTCTACTATTTACATAGTCAAGGCTTACCAAATTTGTCTAATATCGCTGAGATAAGAATGAGAGACATTAAACAAAGATATGAACAAGATGAAGCCTTTAAAATTGTACCAGGGCTGTGCGGTGTAAGGTTACTTACAAAATATGAACATTCAACTTGGTACTCCTTTTCTTATGGTTTACAGAGAAAAGGATAAGTTCGGTGTATGCTGATTAGCTAAAGTGTTTCCTGTAAATACCTGCAAATCTTTTCTCGGTTACTACTATCTTATTTTCAATTATGCGAAAGAATGTCTCATCTCTAATAATATTGTTCCAGGTATGCCGTAATTTCATGAGTAATTGTAATAATAAAGTATATTCCTCCCATACACCATTACCTTCATGTAGACGAGAAGATGCCTTGCCCAACATTCTGAAAGAGTGATTATGTTCTCTAAGTTGTTCTACTAATGCATCAAGTTTTGGTGAAACACCTTTTAAGATATCGATGGAATCTTGTGTATGAAACAAGGAATGATCCTGCCAGATACCTTGTAATTGCTCTTTCAATTCACCTTTCATTGCGTTTTTATTGAACCTAAATTTTTTATCGCGGAGTGCCATTGTTGCGCCTTCTAGAGAGTTTCTTTCAGATTTGAGACGTCCCTCTATAAGATGTAATTTATTGGGCTCATAATACCATAGAAATTGAGACACAACTCTTTGCAAATGATTTAGTTCTTCAGGAAAGGTTATGAACCATTGTATTGCATCTGGTCTGAATGGATGCTCCTTAGTATTAAGAGCTCCGTAGTGTCTCTGTATATTTTTAATACTTTGTCTAATTTCCTCTATATTAATACTCCTTAATAACTGAACTAGTTTTTGAGCTTTAATTTCATCCTTATGTTCAACTTCTATGTCATCCCATTCCTTGTCTAATTCATCAAGTAATTGGGTGAGAACATTATATATTTCTTCTAAATCTTTATTTCGTCTCCCTCTAGAAATTCCAAAAGGCATAATGTAACTCAATTAATCAATATCTTTTTAAATATTATTATTTAAGTTTGTCTAATATTAGACATTTTTGTCTAATTTGTCTAGAATAGGGCATCAGGTTTATAAAATAAAGTTTTAATTTACTAATAATCTAAAATGACACAATTGTACACTCCTACACAAGGGATTGAAGTTATAAAGTATGAGAGCTTTGCACAAATAGACCAAACTAGGTTGAAAGCTACTATTAACTCTTCATTTCAGTCTCAAGGGAAGGAACTTCTTCCAAACTATTTCGGAACTACACAACCTTTAGGCATATACGTTGTAGGAGATTATATAGCAGGGGCAATAACAAAAGATTTAGAAGATACAACTGTTTATCTATGCAAATTTTTTGTTCATCCTGAATTTGAGGGCAAAGGTATAGGTAAAATTTTGCTTAAGCATGTATTAGGTGATCTAGGTATCGAACCAAACAATAATCATGGTACCGCAATTATCTTAAGAACAGATCCCAAAAATAAAAAATCAAACATTTTGTATTTAAATGAATTTTTTAATCATTTTGGTGGTTCTTACAATGTTGAATCGTCAAATGGGGAACATAAATGGGCAGTGCATCAAATAGGTTTAGAAGGAGAAGATTTGGAAAGAAAAGTAAAGTTTGTAGCTGATTTGCCAATTACTATGGTACCAGTAAATGGGTCTCAAACCATAACCAAAGCTCCCGAACTTCCACAATAGAAATACGATTTTGATTTATCGAGATTCATCAATCTTTTCATTCTTTGTAATTGCTTTTTAGCCTTAAGAATTCTATGGCTGCATTTTACCTCATACAAATCAATATTGCTGCCCTTCTTTGCTATAAGGTCTATTTCTCCTAAACTTCTTTTTTTACCTGCAACCTTGACATTAACAGAAACAAAATCATATTTATGCTTAATTTTATCCTTAAGCTCAAGAACATACCTGTCATGCTTTGTAAGCTTGCCTTTTTGTTTAAAAGCCATTCTTTACACTTAAAATTAAGATGGATGGAATATTTAAATGTTTCGGCAGGTGTGACTAAAAATTAAAAATTATAGATAAAATTAAATAGTTTAAACCGAATGTTTGAAAATGGTTAATGTAAGTCGGGAAGTAAAAAGAGAACGATATTCCATTGAGCATGTTATTGCTGGAATTAAAAAATTTATGGGACATCTTAAAGATGCGATAAAATATTTAGAAAATCTCAAAGAAATAGAAATGTTACCAGACAGTAAGATTGATCCTATGAAATATAAAAGACCACGTACTCAAAATCTCCGTGCATCAGTACATCATTTAACCAAGGCAAAGCAAATAGAAATTATGATAGAAATATATGATCGAGTACTTAAAAGAAGTTCAAATCAGCTTATTCAGGTTTTTAAGGCCACGGGACATAATGACAAAGAATTTCAACTGGCTATATTAATGGACTGTGAAGTTCTTATAACATTTTTAGGAAATATGAATACATTATTGGAGAAGGCTATTGCAAAATTGGAATCATTTCAAGAAACATCCATGATTGATATCGGCCAACTAAATAATATTATTAATGATCTAAATGATAGGTATAATCATTGCGATAAATATCTGAAATCGTTTAATTATGTGTTGAGAGTTGAAAATGCATATTTAAGGAGAAGATAAGCTGTTAGATTTATTGTTAATCGTTTCTTTTATTATTTTTCTAAGCAAAACAAAAAAATTAGAAAACCTTATAAATTCATAATTATCCTATTCTGCGCTATGAAAAAGCATGCTAAAGTTAATGGTCAGATAATAGTGGGTCTGACGGAATCTGTTAGTTTAATATCAAAAAATGGAGAGGTCAAACAGGTTATGGCGAAAATTGATACTGGTGCCACAAGAAGCTCTATTGACATTAAACTAGCTACAAAATTACAATTAGGCCCGGTTATTAAATCAAAGATTGTCAAATCCGTAAGTGGTAATAAACTTAGACCAGTGATTGAAGGAGGGGTCGTATTGGCTGGAAAAAAAATCAATTCAGAATTCACTTTAGCTGATAGGACCCATATGAAGTACGCAGTTTTGATTGGGGTTAATGTTTTAAAAAAAGGATTTTTGGTTGATCCGTCTAAAAAATAAATGCAATAAATTAATTTATTGAAAATGAAAGCAGCTTTGATGTCAATGGGAAGCAAGAGCAGTCAAATGACCTTAGTAGCTATGAAAAAATATTTTAGCGTAGTTGATGATATAAACATTAAAAATATGGAAGTTATGCTGGGTAGCAAAGAACTTTCAATTTTATATAACGGGGAAAAACTGCAAAAATATGATTGCATCTATGCAAAAGGATCTTTTAGATATGCTCCTTTGTTAAGGTCAATAACAACGGCTTTTTACGGTACTACATATATGCCAATAAAACCAAATACCTTTACAATAGGCCACGATAAACTGCTTACCCAGCTTGCTTTGCAGTATTATAAAGTACCGATGCCAGATACTTATGTGGTTTCTTCAATAGAGGCAGCAAAAAAAATTTTGGAACAGATAAAATATCCGATAATATTGAAATTTCCGCACGGAACTCAAGGAAAGGGTGTTATGTTTGCTGAGAGCTTTGCAGCTGCCTCCTCAATGCTAGATGCTATAGAAACCCTAAAGCAGCCTTTTTTAATACAGGAATATATAGAAACAGAAGGATCTGATATAAGGGCTATTGTTGTAGGAGACAAAGTAGTTGCAGCAATGAAAAGAAAAGCAGTCAGAGGAGAGAAAAGGGCTAATATACATGCAGGCGGCAAAGGAGAGCCAATTGTATTGGATGCTCAATCAAAAAAGATTGCCATTGATACTGCAAAATCTATCGGTGCAGAGATTTGTGCGGTTGATATGCTGGAAACAGTTAAAGGTCCTCAGGTTATTGAGGCAAATTTAAGTCCAGGGCTGCAAGGCATAACTTCTGTCACAAAAATAGATGTTGCAGATAAAATAGCCAAATACTTATTTGAAAAAACAAAAGAATTTATTGAAAAAGGCAAAAAAACAGAAACCTCTAAGATGCTTGTGGATTTGGGTGTGAGTAAAGAGGGGGGGAGCGAGACAGAGCAACAAATCATTACAAACCTTGACATAAGGTCTGAAAGGATATTGCTTCCGAAAATAGTATCAAAACTTTCCAAATTTGATGAAAAGGAAGATGTGGTAATTAAAGCAAGTAAAGGGAAGATTAGTTTGGAGAGGTATTAGAATAAAAACTCTTTCTTCAAAATTAAAGTCTGATTTCTTTCTGGACCTATAGAAACTATGCTTATTGGGATTTCCATCAATTCTTCTATTCTTTTAATGTATTTTTTAGCGTTTTCTGGCAAATCTTCAAAGTTCTTTATGCCATCAAGATTTTCATTCCATCCATTTAATTCTTCGTAAACAGGCTCACAGTTTTCTAAGATTTCAGAATTATTTGAAAAATTTTTAATGATTTTATTTTTATGCTTGTAACCAATGCAGATTTTTATTTTTTCTAATCCAGATAGAACATCCAACTTAGTTAAAACAATTGCATCTAAACTATTCACTATGACAGAATATTTGCACATTAAAGCATCAAACCAACCAATACGTCTAGGCCTTCCGGTTGTTGCTCCAAATTCATTTCCTGTTTTTTGAATTTTCTTTCCTACTTCATCTTTTAACTCTGTTGGTAAAGGTCCATTGCCTACTCTTGTTGTGTAAGCCTTTGCAACTCCTAAAACTTTGTCTATTTTTTTGGGTCCAATACCTAAACCAGTACATATACCCCCAACTGTTGCATTTGAAGAAGTTACATAAGGATATGTTCCAAAATCTATGTCCAATAAAGTTCCTTGCGCCCCTTCAAATAATATTTTTTTATTTTTATTTAATAAATTATTAATTAGTAAAGTTGTATTTTTTATAAAAGGTTTAATATTTTTTAAATCGCTCGAAAAAGCTTCGCTTTTTCGGCGTCCCGAAAAGCTTTGCTTTTCGAGGACATTATTTTTATTTATATAATCAATTAACCTCATTCCTGATCTTGCAACCTTGTCTGTGTAAGCAGGTCCTATTCCTCTGGCTGTTGTGCCTAAATGCTTATTTTTTTCTTTGTCTTCTTTAATGTGCTTTTCTAGGATTATATGAGCATTTCCGCTTACAACTAAATTATCTGGAGTTACCTTAATCCCCTTATTCCTTAATTTTTCAATTTCTTCTAATAAAACCTTTGGATCAATAACAAGGCCATTACCTATAATATTTATTTTTCCTTTATGTAGGATACCTGAAGGGATTAAATGTAAAATTGTTGTTTCATCATTAACTTTGATAGTATGTCCTGCATTATTTCCGCCATTAAACCTTGCAACAACATCTGCTTTTTCTGCTAGAAAATCAATAATCTTGCCTTTTCCTTCATCACCAAACTGCATTCCTATAACTGCAATGTTTTTTGTCATAAGAAAGCAGAATAGAAGTGTGTATTTAAAGATTTCGTAGGGAAAAGATTTAAAAATTAAAGAGTTATACCTTTAACAATGGAAGAAGGAAATCAAGATGGAGAAGATTTAGGAAAGAGGATTCAAAGTCTTATAGAAACTATGAAAAGAGAGAATAAAAATTTTGACGAACAAGGCAGAAATTTAACTACCGAATTAGTAAATCAGTTTTATGCTGAATTATTAAGTCTAGGCTATGAAAAAGCAGATCCAATAACGCCCGGATATGTTCATTGTGTAAGAAAAAGTGGTGTTGAAATTTTAATTATAACTGGCATAGAAAAGGGAGTTAGAGTTGATGTAAGTATCCCGGAAGTAAATGAGTATAATGATTCTTTTTTCAAACCACAAGAAACTGGGCGTGGAATAGGAAAACCTAGCCTTCATTATCTTAAATGGGCTCAATCCTACCAATTCAGTGAGATTCTTGAAAAATCTACAATTTCAACCATTGATTCTATTGCAAGACATGGTATTGAAATAAGGTTGCAAGTTAATCCACCAACTATTTACCAAATACCTTTTCCCCTTCAATAAGTAAAATAAAGGTTTATAGTTTATCAATAAAAACATTTATATATTGGTAAGTTAACTATCGTTAATAATAGGTGATTATTATGGAACAAAAAACAGAACAAATACAAAAAATTACAAAAGATACTACCATAGGAGAAATAGTTGAAAAATATCCTCAGGTAGTTGATACCTTAACTAGTTTTGGCGTACATTGCGTAGGTTGCCATGTGAGTCCTTTTGAAAGCTTGGAAATGGGTTTTAAGGGACATGGTTTGGATGATGCTAAAATTGTTGAAGCAGTTAATAAATTGAATGAAGTGATTGAGAAAAATCCTGTAAAACAAGAACAAAAAGAAGAAGTTGATTTAAGCAGTGCAACATTAACTGTAACAGATAAGGCAGCTGAAAAAATAAAATCACTTATAGAGCAGGAGAAAAAGCAGGCTTTAAGAATCTCTGTCAAACCAGGCGGATGCTCTGGCTTCGAGTATGGAATGGAGCTTGATGACAAAACAACAGACAACGATATTGTTATAGAGCAAAAAGGAATAAAGATTTTTGTAGACAAAGAAAGTATGCAGAAGCTTAATGGTGTGGATGTTGATTATATAGAAAGCTTGCAAGGTGCTGGATTTAAGATAAGCAATCCTCAGGCAAAATCTACTTGCGGGTGCGGTTCTAGTTTTGGTTAAAATTCATCAAGTTAATGAACTATTCTTATATTTAGATAGATGATTAAAAATTATTTTTAATAAAAGGGTGGTTTTATGGTCGAATATACAATTATATAATTTGGGGTTAAAATATGTTAAAAATTGGTCAAAAAATTCCAGATTTTGAACTAGAAGCGTTCCATAACGAGGAAATAAAAAAAATCAAACTTTCTGATTACAATGGCAAGTGGCTGGTCCTGTTATTCTATCCTGCTGATTTTACTTTCATTTGTCCTACAGAACTGGAAGAGGCAGCTGATCGTTATGAAGAATTCAAGAAATCAGGAGCAGAAGTATTAAGTGTGAGCACTGATACTGTTTTTGTACACAAAGCTTGGCACGATAAGTCCTCATCTATCAAGAAAGTTAAATTCCCAATGCTGGCTGATCCAATGGGAAAACTTTGCAGAGAACTTGGCACTTATATTGAAGAAGAGGGGCTTTCTTTACGTGGAAGTTTCATTATTGATCCTGACGGAATCCTAAAATCTTTTGAGATACATGACAATAGCATTGGTCGAAGCGCAGAAGAGATTTTGCGTAAATTACAAGCCGCTAAATTTGTCAGAGAGCATAAAGGTCAAGTCTGTCCAGCAAGCTGGAAACCAGGAAAAGATACGCTTAAGCCAGGATTAGATTTGGTCGGTAAGATCTAGACAGTCAATAATAGCAGCTTTGGTTTACAATAATTTTATTATTAAATAAAAAATACAATGATGAAGGTGAAAAACATGACACACTATATTTGTACTGGTGGATGTAAAGGTGTTTCAGAAGAACAAAAAAATTGTGGAGCTGAAGACTGCTCAAAACACGACCAGCCATTAACTGCATGCGATTGCACTGATGGCAAACATAATGGTGCTTTTGATTAATAGTTTATTAGCATTAAAATTATTAATTTTTAAATTCGTTTTCTGGAATAATTTTAGATAAACCTTTCCATTTTTTTCTAATATTTCTGGTATCTACATAAATCTCTATCCCATTGCCATCAGGATCTGAAAAGTAAAGAGTTTTGCTGATTCCGTGATCTATTGGACTCACATCAATTTTTTCTTTTTTTAATTTAAAATATAATTTTACTAGTTCTTTAAGATTTTTAGCTTCAATTGCGAAATGATACAAACCTATGTTATTTTCAGATGGTTTTTTTGCATTAACAACTTCTTGCAAAGCTAAATCATGATGCTTTTTTCCTAATGTCAGAAATAAATAATTATTAACACGTTCGTTTACCTTAAAACCAAGTAATTTTGTATAAAATTTCTCAGCTTTCTTTAAATCAGAAACCTTGAGGTGAACATGCCCAATACCTAGAAGCTTAGACATTTTATTATTTTTTATTGCCAAATATTTTTGTTAAATCAATCTTTTTCTCTTGCTCAAACATATCTTTCTGTTCATTTTTGCTTTCTTGGGATTCTTCTGTTTCTTTTATTCCATTAACTTCTTCTTGTATATCTTCTATCTTTTCCTGTTCCTGCTTTTTTACTTCTTCCGGAGAAACATTAACTTCCCTCATCAATTCATTTAAGGTTGTATCTTCTTTTATTTCAGCACCAATATTTGGCATTATTTCTTGATTTTGTTGAATATTTTGAGTATTTTCTTCTGAGTTTTCTGGTTTTTGAATATTTACTTTAAGAATGCTCTTAGCCTTCTCTATAGCTTCATACATTGAAGCAGCTATACCTGTCTTTTGTAATGTTTCAGCAAGCTGTTTTATTTGGTTGTCCATTTTAGTACATTAAATTATAATCAATTTTTATTATTATCTATTTTTTAAATTAATTTTATTTAAAGTTTTCTTTCCCAAACAACAATATTATTTTTTGCAACTTTTTTAATTCTATGCAGAGGAATGTTAGATTCCTCTTCATCGTCAAAATGCTCAGAGACTTTGTCTCTTCCCATTTTTTCCGGATTAGTCTTCCCACTGCTCTTCGATTCGTGGGAAGATAATCTGTCCAGAACCATAAAACTGCCTTCTATTCTTTTTATTTTTGCATAAGGTATTTTTATTAATTTCTTTAAGATTCTATCGTAATAAAATATTGAATATTGTTTTGGGTCTTCTCTTTTATCCCATTTTATTTTGTTTAATAATTCATGGATTGGTTGCATAATTAATCTAAGAACTCATCTTTCATTAGTCTTTCATTTATTTCTCCCCTTAAATTTTTTGTTATTAAAGTTTTAACTTCATCTTTTTTGTAGTTTCCTAACAACCATGCTAATTTAATGAATGCTGTTTCTGTGAGCATGTCTTTTCCAGGAATAACTCCAGCATTTACCAGATCTATAGCATCAGAATAGACGTGCATTTGCACGCTGCCAAAGACACATTGTGATGTCATTACCACAATGCATTCATTTTTTATTATTTTTTTTATTGTTTCTAGATTTTTTTTATGAATTTTTGCTAATTCATTAGGGGTTCCTACGGGAGCTTGTCCCAAACCAGTCCCTTCTATTATTAAGCCTTTATAATTTTTAAAAAATTCGAATTGTTCAGGGAACATATTAGGGTGCACTTTCAATAATCCAACTTTTTCCTCAAATTTATCTTTAACACTTAATTTATTATTAGATTTTTTATCATAATTATTGTTAATAATTTCTATTTTTCCAGTTTCATAATTTATTCTTGCGATAGCTTTGTCATTTACAATTTTAAATGCATCTCTTCTGCTTGTGTGCAATTTTCTGGTTTTGCATGGGGGCATGATTAAGCAGTTATTATCGCTGGTACTTTCATGCATACAAATCGCTACACCGACAAAATCGGTTTTTGCAATAAATCTTGCAGCACAAATTAAGTTTACAGCAGCATCAGAGCTTCCTCTGTCAGAGCTTCTTTGGCTCCCAACCAAGATAACTGGTATGTTTAGATTTTCTAGGGCGAAACTTAAAGCAGCAGATGTATATGCTAGGGTATCAGTTCCATGCGTTAAAATAATCCCATCAACACCTTTCTTAACTTCTTCCGTTATAGCTTTGCACATCAATGTATAATGCTTAAACCTGATATCTTCAGAAAACATATTTGAAATTAATCTGCTTGTAATGTTTGCGGTATCATTCAGCTCAGGAAACATTTCAAGAATTTCTTCTGGTGTAAATCTTGCAATTACACCCCCAGTTCTGTAATCAACTTTGCTTGCAATTGTACCACCAGTATGCAAAATTGCTATTGTAGGTTTTTTGCTGTCTTTTTTAGTATGTTTTTTAGAGTGAGCATCTTTTTCTTTATATTTTTCAATTAATTTTATTTCTTTTACTTTTTTCTTATCAATTCCAATATTATAGCCATTATCCAATTTAATAACTACAGAATCAGTCTCTTCATTTGGCATTAAGATGCCTTCTTTTATCTCATCAGTTGTTATTACTTTAACTCTATCTCCTGGTTTTGCAGTCATAAATAAAAAAGAAAGAAATGTTTATTTAAATGTTGTGGAAAAATATTATCAATGGTTGTGTAAGAAAAGATATTTAGTCTCGCAACTAATGCCAGCGAGTCCTACGCGTTGTATATACCAAATATTGCCGAGCGTATTGGCGAGGCCTAGAATTGGAGGGAATTATTAAAAATAATTAAAGAATAAAAAATTTCCAATTAACCCATATAAACCGGTTTTTCCTTCTGCATTTCTTTAGCTCTAGCAGCGCTTAAGTTTTCTCTTATATCTTCATATGCTTTCTGTATCTCTTCGTCTACCGAAGGGGGAACTTTGGCTAAGGCTTTCTCAAAATGTTTTAGAGCAATTTCTTTAGATTCTATGTTTTCCCTTAAAGCAAATATTGCAGCTTCCCTGCAAACCGATTCAATATCAGATCCTACATAACCTTCTGTTTTTTTGGCAAGTTCCAATAAGAATGCTTCCCTCTTACCATTGATCTTTATCTTTTCTTCTTTTGATTCTTTACCTAAATCTTTTTCGTTTAAAGCTTCATCTCCAGCCATTTTACTGGAAACATTATTTTTTTTCTTTGACTTTTCTGATTTATCTACTTTAACTCCATTAATCTTCAAAGGCATTTCTTCTGTATGCACCTTGAATATTTCCAGTCTTGTTTTTTCATCTGGGACTGGGGTCAAAATCATTCTGTCAAATCTTCCAGGCCTTAGCAAAGCAGTATCTACTATGTCAGGCCTGTTGGTAGCTCCAATAATAACAACATCCTGCATTTCTTGCAAACCATCAATTTCTGTAAGGAGCTGGTTAACCACACGCTCGCTTACATGGCTGTCAGCACTTAAACCGCGCTTAGGAACTAAGCTGTCTATTTCATCAAAGAAAATAATGCAAGGGCTTGTTTGCCTGGCTTTTTTGAAGATTTCTCTAACTGCTTTCTCGCTTTCTCCTACCCACATTGAATATAAAGCAGGACCGGAAACCAAAATAAAGTTAGCTTGGCTTTCATTTGCAACTGCTTTTGCCAGTAAAGTCTTTCCAGTACCAGGAGCACCATAAAGCAATAATCCCTTAGGTGGTTTAACACCTAACCTTTTAAAAGAATCTGGAAATTTCAGAGGCCATTCAACAGCTTCTATTAATTCTTGTTTAACATCTTCTAAACCTCCAATGTCGTCCCATTTTATGTTAGGAATTTCCACAAAAACTTCTCTTAATGCAGATGGCCTTACAACTTTCAAGGCCTCCTTAAAATCTTTTTGGGTTACCCTTAATTTTTCCAATAGGTCTTTAGATATTGGTTCTTCTTCCTGCAGTTTTAAGTCCGGAAAAATCCTTCTTAAAAGAATCATTGCAGCTTCTTTTGCTAAAGATGATAAATCAGCTCCGACAAAACCATGTGTTATAGATGCAAGTTCCTTTAAATTAACCTTTTTACCAAGAGGCATATTCCTTGTATGTATCTTTAAAATATTTAAGCGTCCTTCTTTACTTGGAACTCCAATCTCTATTTCTCTGTCAAACCTTCCAGGACGGCGCAAAGCAGGATCTAGGATATTAGGTACATTAGTTGCAGCAATAACAACAACCTTGCCGCGGGATTTCAAACCATCCATAACTGCAAGTAACTGTGCAACAACTCTTCTTTCAACCTCTCCTCTCATCTCTTCCCGTTTAGTTGCAATTGCGTCTATTTCATCGATAAAAATTATACTGGGTGCATTTTTCTCTGCTTCCTCAAATTTTTTCCTTAGGTTTTCCTCACTTTGACCATAATATTTGCTCATGATCTCAGGACCATTTATCAAAATAAAATGAGAATTTGTTTCATTTGCAACAGCTTTTGCCAACAAAGTTTTTCCAGTTCCAGGTGCACCGTGCAGCAAAACTCCTTTTGGTGCTTCTATGCCAAGTCTTTCAAAAATCTCAGGATGTTTCAATGGCAGCTCTACCATTTCCCTTACTTTTTTCACTTCCTCTTCTAAACCACCAATGTCTTCGTAAGAGACTTCTGGGACAAGTTCTTCCTTA
The DNA here is from genome assembly GCA_022564635.1 of Nanobdellota archaeon. Lineage (GTDB taxonomy): Archaea > Nanobdellota > Nanobdellia > Woesearchaeales > GW2011-AR4 > JACPJP01. Next base: position 24,200 of record JADFLA010000019.1, read on the forward strand.
ACCTCTACTGCTTCCGGGTTAAAAACAACCTCTGTCTGCTCTGTTATGATGATTGGTTGCTTAGGAACTGTATCTACAACTATAAACTTTATATCTCCAAAGCCAAATCCCATTGCACTTTCATCCAGTATGGAAAAAACATCTTCAAAAAAAGGGCTTTCCATCATAGTTGAACGACGCCTTCGTGTTCCACCTAATGATACTATATCCCCTTTTGTTAAAGCCCTTCCAAGCAAGCCCTGCTTGAATATCTCTGGAGAAGCTCTTATTACAATGCCTTTTCTTGCAGGCGCAATAGTAACTTTTTTACCTTCTTTTACATCTGCTTTCCTTAACTTTATTATCTCCCCAATTCCGGTTTTTGAGTTTTTTCTTATTATACCGTCCATCCTTATTATATTAAGGCCAATGTCCCCAGGATAAGCTCTGTCAGCAATGGCAACTGTCTTTCTTTCCCCTTCCAGCTCAACTATATCTCCTGGCCTCACACCTATCTCATTAAGAAAACTTGAATCTATTCTAACTATGCCCTTATTTACATCATCCTGTATAGCTTCTGCGACTTTTAATTTAAGTTCTTTTTCTGGCATTTTTAATATATTTTGTAATGTATCTTATTTTATAAATATTTTGTTTTAATAATGAATAAAGACTTAATAAATTTGAAAAATTAATATTTTATAGAATTATCCTTGTTTTTCTGCTGGTGCCAATTTAGGCAGGGGTATGGGTGGCGGTAAATTTATCTGTTCGCTTAAAATCAAAGCCTGTATATTGCATTTACTCATTATTGTGTTGAGGATATTTGGCATAAATTCCTTTGGCAGTTTCTTATCTTTTTTCCATCCATCAAGAATTTCTTTTACCTTTTTAGAATCATCCATAGATAAGACATTACCGGTAAAACTTATAGACCCTACATTTGGATCATACTTTGCTGTAAATTCGAAAGTAAAGCTTAAAACCTTCTGTTTTTCGTTTGAAAGAGAAAGTTTCTTTTCTTCCACATTTTTAATGGCAAGATTGTTGTTGATATTTATCTTGCCTTTTATCAATTCTTTCTTTTCAGCCTCTATTTTTGTAAAGTTAAATCCTATGATTGTCATATTTTACTCACCTACAATATTTTTTTAGATAATTTTTGTTGTATGAAAAGTATGAAATACTTTTTATGCTTGAAAAAATTTATATTTTTTCATTGTTTAATAAGATTATATAAAGCTTTTGGAAATCAAAGATTTCCAAAGTCCAGAAAAAACTTTGTTTTTTCCTGTTTTCTAAGAAGTTAGAGTTATCTTTGTTGCTTTCTTCTTCTTTTTTCTTTTTTCATTCTCTTACGCTGCCACTTCCATCTCATCTGTTTCTTCTTCTTCCAACGCCTAGAACTTCTTTTCATGTTTTTACTTCAGCTTCTTGCTTATGTAACCTCCAATTTATTTTATTATTCACTTGGATTTTATTTTGATATTTAAAGGTTTTGTGTAATCCTCTAAAAATCTTTTGATTGAACTATACAATTAATTACAATTCAGAAAAAGGTCAGTCTAGTATCAATAATTACCTGGGTCTAATCTATAATGTTCCTGTTGAGGTAATAGATGTCCTCTTAATTCTCTTACAATTTGTGTGTGTAAGGTCTGAAAACCCCTTAATATGTCTAAATCAACACTTGTATCCTGTCTGTCCATATGTTCTTGGTTGTATCCTAATGACCTAACCAAATTGTGGATTGAATCTTCTTTAGGTTTTCTAAAAAATCCATACGCTTCATGGAAAGCTTCTGATCGTTTGATCTCATCTTTTGTAATACTAAAATGTAATCCATGTTCTGTCTCTGCTCTTTTTAATTCCGCTTCCATTATTTTAGCACAATCATCATATAACCCGTCATCATCCCCCCAAATGCCTAAATTGGTTCCTTTTGCATGAGATACTGCTGCCCAATATGGTACAGTTGAAGGATCTTGTTCAGCTCTTCTAAAAAATTCTTCTTGTTGGTATTCATCGTGGAACACCATGCCTCGATCTGAATCTAATTCAACAAGCGTTTCAATATCAATATATTTCATGCCAACTCGAAATCTTAATGGTTCGTTTTCAATTGTCATATTAAATCTAAAAATTAAATGGAGTATTTAAATCTTTTTATTATTACTACCACAAAGAAATAAAAATTAAATGCTCCCGCCGGGACTTTCGAACCATAAATTGCAAGCAATTTAACGGCGTTCGAACCCAGGTCTTAGGCTGTTTTCATCTGACTGCGAGCGTCAAGCGAGCACGAGCAGCTTTATGCTGCTCCTTGCATGTCGACCGCGCGTAACCAGTCGCGAAAAGCCCAAATGCTTGGCCGGACTACACCACGGGAGCGATAGTTTTTTTGGATAAAATCAGTAGTATTTATTATTTTTGATTAAATTTTGATAATACCTTGAATGTATCCACATAGATTCGTATGGGTTAAATGTTCTCTCAATTTTTATTTTATTTAGAAAAGTTTTTATAATTTTAAGTTTTTGGTATTATTATGGTTCTTATTCGTTATGGTGTTAAAACCGCAAGCGGGTCGTGGTATCTCATTGAGGACAATACTCATTTATTTAGGCATCCTACTTGGCATATTATCATGGAGGGAAGAAGACGTCCCATTACCGGTATAATAACAGGGAGAAAAGGTGTTCCTTTTCCAGCTAGTAGAATTAAAAAAATAGAGATCTTTATAGGTCATATGATAATCTTTGACCTCTATCATCACAGCACTGAGGAATTCCTTACATTTCCATATGATAAAATGATGGACAATTTCGGCCATACTAATACTATTGTGGATATAATTACATTTAAATAATATTCAGATTATTTCTTTTTAATTGATTTTAAAATATTTCTTTAAACAAAACATATTTTTTTGTAGAATAGTAAGCATAAGTAAAAATTATTTAATTCTTGATTCAGAACAATAAAAATAAAATATTAGACATAGTTACAACTAATTAAAATTAAAAAAATAAGTCTAAAAAAAGAAAAAAAATGAAGACCGTGCATAAACTAAAAAGATTGAACTGTTGGAAACAGCGTGCTGAACATCTCGTTGCCTTGATGCTTACACTCCTGTCCCATTAAACTCGTGTTTTGCGAGAGTTCTATGATGTCTCTTTTCAAGGAAGGCTTCGTGCTTAGATGCTTTCAGCACTTATCCTATAAGGCGTAGCTGCCCTGCTTACCTTGTCAGATAACAGGTAGACCAGAGGCCTCTAAACCTCGTTCCTCTCGTACTAAAGGTTTATTCCCTTCAGACATCAAACATCTCCAGTAGATATCAAACAAACTGCCTCACAGCGTTCTGAACCCAGCTCACGATACCTTTTAATCGGTGAACACCCGCACCCTTGGAAGCTTCTGCACTTCCAGGATAGGT
>JADFLA010000063.1 GCA_022564635.1 Nanobdellota archaeon
GGTCCTTGATCAAATAAAAAAAGAAAATATCAATTAATACCTAAATTTTGTTTTTACAACAGAAACCATTAAATATTTATAAAAAATGACTTATTTTTATGTCATTAATTTCTCAAGTAATAAAAAAATTCAAAGGGGAAAAAGAAGGCAAGATAATTAAAGAATGGGATTTTTTAGCTGATGATATCATAACTACAAATCCCGCTATAAGCAAAGATAACTCTTTAATAATATTTGGAACAAAAAATGGGAAAATTTATGCTCTGGATTTAGAAGGAAAATTAATCTGGAGAAAACATCTTAGTGGTATAAAAACTAAAATGTTATTTTTTATGAATTCAAAGAAAGGCCATGGCTTCCATTCAACGTTAAATAAATTTGCAATAAGATTTACATTGAATATTTGCGTATAAAGCATAGAAATATTATTTGGAAAATAAGGATTTATTACCAAGCCCAAAATTATTCCAATGAAAGGGTACAATAAAATTTTATAATCGAATTTTTTTGAAAAGATTTTTTCTAAAATAAAATACAATAAAATTAAAATTAATTGGAATACAAAGCTGCTATGCAATAAAACAAAAATCAATGTTGTTAGGGCTAAAAATAAATACTTTTTTCTTTGCAGAAAATAAATTGTTAGGATCAATAAGGCTATAACTAAAGGCATTTGTCTAGGCAATAAAAAGCGATTCATCAAATTTGCAGAGGTAAATAAATATAATAAAGTCCAAAATAATGGGAATTTGATTTTATTTTCAATTAGAAACCAATAGAATACAATGAATAATAATGTGATAAATAAAATAGAGGCTATTTTTGCTCCGAATTCCAATCCAAGAAATGTAAATGGAATAAGCAAGATTCTGAAAAGAATCTGAATGTCTGCATAATTATCTGCAAATATAGTATGTTTGGCCCAGGGAAACTCTTTAATAAAGCCTTCTTTTTTTATTATATCTGCAGTTTTTATATGATAATAGCCGTCAAAACCTATGATATTTGGAACAGTAAATTGCATTATACTCGATATTATGAGGAAGACAATAGAAGCGATGATTATTTTTTTATTCATTAAATAAATAATAAGGAAGAGTAATATAAATATATTATGGAGAAGATGCATGGTAAAATTATATATATTGTAGAATATAGTGGAAAAGATAGATTTAAATAATATTATTTGCATATAATCGGATTATATAAACACAAAATTTACTATGCAACTTATATACTCAAATATATATATTTCAAGAGACGGTATAACCGTAACATTTAAATATGATTGGTTGCCTTATTGTTGCTAGGAAACTTAGCACTATAAGAGTTTCCTCTATAAAATAAAAATAAAAAATAACACTCGGAGGTGTTAGTTCAAATGGGATTTAAAAAAGTAATAAAGAGGATTGTGGCTCTAGGTACAGGAGCATCTATGGTTGGAGCTACCTTAATGGGGGCTATGGCTGCTAATTTAGCAGATTATCCAAACCAATTTATTAAAGATGGTAAGTTTACAGGAGTTCTAGTTGTAGGAGACAAGGCTGCAGCAGAGGATGTTATTGGTGTTTCAGATATAGCTGTAAGTCTACAATTTGCAGCAACAAAGCCAGTGACTGTTACAGATGTAGGAGGAGTTGCAGTAGAAGGAGATGCTTGGAAAGTTGGTACTTCAACAAAAATTTTGGAATTGAGTGAGACAAGTGTAGAAACAATGAGAAATATCACAACCTTTATAGATGATTCAGAGTTAGATGCTTTGGCATCTGGAACTGTTACAAGTTCAAAAGGAGACGCACCATATAACCAGTTTTTATATTTATTAGGGCCTGGCTCAGCTAGTACTTCAGGTTATGTACTATATGTAGAAGACGATCAAGATGTAACAGCAGATTTCTTGTATTTTAAATCAGGAGATGAAATTGGAAGATACCTGCTTGAATTTACAACTGCTCTTGAATCAGATATTGATGACAGTGCAGGAACTGCAACAACAACAGGGCTTTACCTGACAGATATAGAAGACACTGAATGGACTATGTTTGGAAAGGATTATACAGTTGTCCAAGCAAGAAGAACAAGTTCAGTAGGTAGTAATATAAAGTTAATTTTAATGGGAGGAGCAATAAAAGATACATTGCTGGAAGGAAATACAAAAACCTATAATATTGATGGAACTGATTATGAGGTTACAGTAGACTTTGTAGATGCGGATAGTACCAAACTTACAATTAATGGTGAAGGAACAAGAGATATAAAAGATGGAGACACAGATAAGATGTCTGATGGCATAACAATCGGTATATCAGAGATTCTATACCAGAATTACGCTGGTGGTGTCCATAGTGTAACATTTTTCCTAGGGGCGCAGAAAATGGAGCTGAAAGATACAGACATAAATGATGTTGATGGGAGTAGCGGCCTTAAGATTGATGATGAGACAATTGATGGCGCATTTGTAATTATCGAAGGAACTGATGACAACACCACATTTAAGATAAACAGGATACATATTAACATGACAGCAGATGATGACTTTTTTGTGCCTGCTGGAGGTAAATTAAGTGAGGATCCTGAGTTGAATGAGCCTCAGGTATTATTTACCAGCAATTGGGACATTGAATATAGGGGTTTAGCAGAGCAACTAACAGAAACAATTGAGTTACAAACAAGCGGCAACAAGAGATATACATTAAAGTTTAGGGATGCAAATGGCGATAAAGTAAGCCTTCCAATAATAGAAGCTATTGCTGCTTCATCTGCAGTGTTTGGAGAAAAGGACAAATTTTTAATCAATATAGAGGACGAAGTTATAACAAAAAATGATTACTTTATATTGACGGATAGTACAGAGAATAGAGGAGAAAGAAAAACTTTTGCAATGCAGTATAAAGGTGGTGACAAAGTCACTGCTGACAGTCCAGTATTGAAATTCAAGAATCTGGGTAGTGGTGATACTATAGATCAGACTTATAAGAACGTTACTGTAACCACATTTGATGCTATTTCCATGACAGAGTTAGCAACCTTGAAAATAGGAGGTGCAGACCACAAGATTTATTCTGCAGCTGGAATAACAGCTAATGACCCTAGTATATATGTAGACTTAGATGCGAGTGGTGGGATAACTGCTAATAGTACAGTCAATATAACAACATGGTATGGAATGGAGATTGGAATTGAAAATCGATCTCATGTAGTCGTTTCATTCAAAACTCCAGATAACAGTAGAGATGGTGCAAGTACCCTGGATAGTGTAGAAACTTTGCAAGCAACAGATTTTGTTGTTAATCTGACAGCAGATTCAAATACAAAAGTAGCATTATCTACACTGTCAGCACAAACAACTGGTCAGGCAGGAACATCTCTTTCCACAATAACGCCTGATGGTGAGACAAATATAGCATATGCATATACAAGCTATGGAGCATTTATAACTCATGAAACACCAGCAAGTGAGCCATCAACATTGAAGATAGAGTATCCAAAAGCACAAAGAGAAGCTCTGGTTTACATAACAGCTATGGGAACAACCTTTACCACAACAGTAGCAACCACAACTGATGCTGTTACAGTGCAAAGGATAGATGTTGGCGCTACAAAGCTAGCATCTGAGGTTCCAAACATCAATGCAGTTAATTCAATCCTTGTTGGAGGGCCATGTGCTAACGCAGCAGCTGCGGAAGTTCTAGGAAATCCAGCAGATTGTACAGAAGGATTTGAGCCTGGTGTAGGAAGAGTTGAAATGTATGATGTAGGTACTGGTAATGTGGCAATGTTGGTTGCTGGTTTCTCTGCAGCAGACACAAGAAGTGCAGCAGCAGTAGTTGCTAACTACCAAGACTACACCTTAGCAGGTGACAAGATGGAAGTTAAAAAAGTTAACAATGTGTTGACAGTCGCTGCACCAGTTGAAGAGGCAATGGAAGAAACAACAACTGAAGAAACAACTACATAAAGGAAGTAAAACTTCCTTAATTTTTTCTTTTTTACATTAATTTTTAATTTCTTTTAGTTAGTTTAATAATTCTCCAAGAAATATATTGTGTTTAGTTCTCCTTATTTTTAGCTTTACAAAACCTTCCTGTTTGTAGCAGTTTGGAACAGAAATAAGCCTATTGCCAGCGACAGCAAGCATTTCCTTATTTAATCTTCCTGGAAAGACAAGCTCTGCTTTTACAATATCGTTTTTTTTGAATGGCTTTGCAAGCTCACGGCATTTTTTTACATTAAAATCATATCGATCATAAATTAGCTTTATGTTGTTTTTTCTCTCTATTTCATGAATTTTTTTGTAAAAAGCTTCCATTTCTACTGCTTTTACAGGATTTCTTCCGAAACGATAAGGTAAGAAGTTCTGGATGCCTATTGGAGGGCACTTCTTGCCTGCGCCAATCTCCTGGGCATATTTTGCCAGCTTGACAAGCTCATAATCATTGTAGCCAGGAAGCCATACAGGAGCTATTATCAGGTCCATTCTTTTCGGAATATACTCTGCTAGAGACATTATTTTCTTTAGATTATATGGATAACCAGCTAATTTGTCTGCTATTTTTTGATCCAGTGCGTTTAAGGAAAGGTTTATTCTTGTCAAACCAGCTGCTGCTAGGTCATCTATAAGTTGTTTATTGAGCAAAGTTCCATTAGTGTCAATAGAGATACACTTTACTTGCGGTATTTTTGCTATATCTGCCACTAGCTCAACCATATCGGCATATAATAAAGGCTCTCCTTGGGCGTTAATATGGGCATCAATATAATTTTCATTTTTAAAATCAATAATTTTTTTCAATTCTTCTATTAAATAATCCTTTTCTACAACAAAATCAACTTTTCTCCTTGATAATGGCCCTTCATCCACAGAACAGTATATACAGCCTAAGTTGCAGCTTGTTATTGGCTTAATTTCTATAATATTAGTGCCTCTGTCTATCAGGCCAAAATAATTTGTTCCCATTAGGGGAATTCCTGAATTTTTATGAATATATAAGGTATTTTTTTTGTTTAGCCTATTTTTTAGCTGAATAAAGCCCTTTGATAGTAACATATTGAATTTTCTTTGAGCTCTTTTGTCATTAATATTAAAAAATTCAATTTTATTGTCGGTAATTTTAAAATTTCCTACTCTTTCTAGCATAGATTTATCTATCTCGAAATAAAACATTTTAAGGAAATTTACTCTTACCTTTTCATCTTTTTCTTCAAATGATAGGTCCTTAAATATTAATTCTGCCATAAGAAGGGTGAAAAAAGGAAATTATATAAATATATCTGAATAAATATGTAGAATTTTAATATTTTGGGGTAGTTATGGAAGCTAAGGAAGTCAATATTACATATGAAACTCTGTATGAGTTATTGAAAAGGGAGAAGGATATGACGGATTTGCAGAAACTAGATCCTAGTTTCTTCAATCATTTTGTGGATTATCTGAATGATAAAAAGAAAATATTGGGTAAAGAGGATTCTTTATTTTCTTATGAAGAGAAGAAAAAGGTTGAGAAGCAGATAGATAATGCTAAGAGAATAATTAAGGAAATATATGAAAGAAGGGAGAAGAAGATATTGAATATTGCGCTGATAAAGAGCAGGACAAAGTCAGATGTACTAGACACTTCATCAATGCTTGAAAATGAAAATTTTTTTTTTGATGAGATTGTAAAAACTCTTAATGTTTTTCGCAAGGATATTATTGAGAATATTATTGATGGGAAACAAGTTTCAGAAGTAATAGTGGGAAAGAAAGAAGCAAATAAAACTAGCGATGAAATTTCTGAGAAAAAGGAAATGGAAAAGAACACTAAGCTTGTAAGATTTCTTTATTCGGTACCTAAATTTGTTGGCAAAGAGCTTGAGGAGTATGGACCTTTTGAAGAAGAGGATATTGCTAATCTGCCAGCGGAGATTGCAGAAATTCTTATAAATAAGGGAAGGGTTGAAGAGATTAAAGGAAATTGAGATTATTATTATTCAGCAACATTAATTTTGAAATAATATTCAATCCGTCGCTTCGCGACAAAATTTACACTCGGCAAAAATTTTACTGCCAAGAAATTTTTGCCTCGAATTATTGCGATGAATAGGCGAGGGCTCGCGATATGGCAGAGAAGCGAGCCCGAGCAGTAAATTTTGCCGAACAGGTTGTGTCACAATTACTAATTCTATAATTTTATCTCTCGACGAGAGATAGGAAGATTTATATAGTTTACCGTCTATAAAATTACTAAAAACGAGGTGATTCTAAATGGTTTATATTAAA
>JADFLA010000064.1 GCA_022564635.1 Nanobdellota archaeon
TGGAGATTTCAGGGTCATGGTGGTTACCTCCACCACCCCTGGAATAATAATCGAATTCTTCTTTCTAGTATATAAGGAGAGTCTTATTTAAGAATTATGCACCAACCTCGGTAAAACTATACCTTATTTTTTAATTAATAACTCTTCCTTATTGAATTCTGTTAATTGTAATTGTTTTGTTTTTCCAATTTTTTTGTATAATAAATCTATTGTAATGCCAAAAGGTTACAAAATAGAGAAAACAGCCCTTACCATTAAATCAATATGTTTCTTAACATCAAATTTACTGTCAAAAATAGCCTTATGTTCTATATTTGATCGATTAAGTTGATATTGGGAATTCAGTCACTATGCTACACATGAAATGCAGCGAAAGAGCAAAAGTCTGAAATAATTATGACTTTAAAACTAACTTAACCTCTAACTTAATTACTTTATGAAGCTATTCCTATTCTCGATCTTCGTACTCATCAAGATCCTCATATTTAGTCTTTACCCTCTTTTGTGCAGATACAAATCTTTGTAGTTTTTTATTTTTTTAAGACTTTCTTTGTTATTTTTACGGTATTATCCATGAGGATATTATTTGCATTATATACCGCACGGACAATTGCTTTTTCTAATTGAGTCGTTGTAACTACACCATTAGTTGCCAATTTACCAGCTTCATTGATAATACCAGTAGTCGTCAATGCTAGATGTTTCCCTACATAACCTGCTTTACTGAGAATATTTTTGACTAAATTCAAGGGAAGATTAATAACACTTCCATCTTTTTGTTTTAGTCTCAATCCTTTTGTAGAACTTCTTCTCTTTTTACCTTGTGCCAATTTTTTCACCTCCTTTTCATTAAATATTATTTAAGAGTTTATTAATAGTTTTCCACATTGTGGACATACATCATCATTTATATCTAGTCTACAACTACAATTCTTACATTGAATTTCAAAATCCTCTCCCATTTTCAAAAAGTAATGGAAGTCTTTAAGTTCTTATTCCTCCTCATCTTCCATGCTTTTTCACTCTTTAGTTTTTTGTTTTGTTAGTTTGTTTTAATCAATTTTACATATCGAAAGTAAAGTCAATATTTTTATTCAACTGTCTTTAATAAAATTATTTAAATATTTATCGATTTTTTAATTAATAACTCTTCCTTATTAAAATCTTTTATTTGTAAATCTTTCGTTTTTGAAATAATATAAAGTTATAATTAATTTAAAACTTAATTATCTACACTCAACCTATTAGAAGTTGAAGTAAGGACCTTATTTTTTGATTTAAAGGATGCTGTTGCTGTAGGCAAGGAGAAGGTACCAAGTATGGACAATTTTGTCTTTATATTGTATGATAAGACACGCTCTTCTGAGGCATCAAGATGATCTAGGGACCATTTTACTATGGTATTTTTCTTTTTTTCGTGCCTTAATATCTTTGTTGGTTGTAATGAACCAATTGAAACCTCTTTTTCAATAGAAACCAATGCTGGGATAAACTCTGTTATTTCAATTTCCTTTAGTTTATCTTTGGAGCGGTTTTTTATGTGTAATACCACTGTCATTTCTGAAATTCCACCTTCACTTTTGACAATGTTGCTGGCTTCTTTTCTTATAACCAATGGGGACCTTAGCACATAATATGCTATCACTGCAGCAATCAATAATAAAATTACCGCAAATAAAGGAAGGAAGTTTTTTGTGACAGTAACCTGCATACTGTTATTTTCCAATTCAACTTCCCAGACAAAGTACCTTTTACCATTTTCTTTTAAGGTTTTAGCTTTTGGATTTGTGGATGAGAATATTGAACTAAGTAAAGTAGTTTCAACTTTAATTAGGCCATCATATTCATTGTTGTTCGATACAAAATTATACACGCTTTTTGTAAGCAAAATTCCTTTTCGTTCGCTTGAAAGTTCTTGACCTGCATACTCCACAATTTCTATTTTTCTTACAATAGGTCTTATTATACTCCTATCACCTTTAAAGACGCTTACAACTAAATTGTCTTCTTGAGGTTTTGTTAGAGGGTCAAGGCTTACTTTTAGTTCTAATGTTTTGTCTTCTTTTGGTCCTAACACATTGTTTATAGTTTCCTTGATAAGATTACTTTCTAATGTAATAACTAAATCAGGATAAGCAATTATGTTTTGGTTGTTGAGAGAAATTTTTATAGTGATCTCTTCTCTGGGATCTATTTTTTTAGGTAAGGTTACACCTGTAACAACTGTTGGCACATAGCCTTGAATCAAAGACTCTGTAGACAAGATAGAAACCTTTAGAGGAACAGAAGTAAATTTATTTGTAAGTTTAGATCTAACATTTACGTTTACTTGATATGTTCCGATATCCTTTATTTTTAAAGGATCAACTACAACCTCAACACTCCCTTCTTCTCCTGGCTCTAATTCAAGCGTAATTGGGTTTGCTATAGGATCTGTCCTAACATCCCAGGTTGGAAAATCTAATGTGTAAATTCTATATTCATCTTTTTTATCTAAGTTGTTCTTGATATTTATTTGGAAGGTAGCAAATTCGTCAATTATGATCCTATTGTTAATAGGAACTGCATCTACATCAAAGGATGCAGCATATGCTATAGACGAGTAAATTATGAGAATAAGTATGGGTAGTATTGATTTTTTAACTAAATTCATTAAATTCCACCAATTTTTTCTATTTATAAACTTATATATAAATGTTTTTGATAGAATGGGGCTGCTGTGAATTTCAATACTGAAGGTTATGGTCTTGCAGCAATTTGAACACAGGTCGCCAGCTTTCCGTATCATAGAGTCTTAATAGATGCTCAACGAAATGGGAAACCCCGAGCTGGAATTCTTGCCAAGCTATACTACAGCCCCATAAATTAGAATTAAGTTTAAAGTAATTATTTAAATGTTTTTAGTGTTTGGTAGAGGTAAAAGTTAGGTGAGAAGCGCAACCCCTTTGATGGTGTGAGCATCGCAACCGTGAAATATGTGTTATGTGTAATGAGGCTTTGATGCCGAATGACTTTTTCATTTTCCAAAAATTTAGCCACAGGACATTACTTTAGTAAAGAATGTTCCTAGACAAGATGAGCCCCGTTTTTTTCGTAGAAAAACGTCTTTAGCATTGCGTAAAAAGTCCAAACTTTTTGCGACAAGGGTGGCGTTAAGAATTTTTGGTGGGAAGGAGTTAAAGGAGTTTAAAAGAAACCAATTTCGTAGAAATTGAATGCCTGTGAGTGAATAGAAAAATGGTGGTTGGTGAGGAATCGTAAGTTATATATAACGATTTAGGGTTGCTTTAGGGTTATGAAAATAGGGATAACAGAATTATTAAAATCAGAACGAAGAGAATTTTCAGATCGCGAATTATTACACTGTTTAGAAGATGCTCTAAATATTTACCCACTAACTGAGGTATACAAAGAGGTAAGAGTTTTGAAGCCTTATCCTAGTGAAATAACAGATTTGGAACCACCAGAAGAAAAGCATATTACAGATTGGATTGCTCATCTTCTTGTGGCATCTAAAATGTTCACTTTGGAACAGGGCAAAACTATCCGTAAAATGTACGGAGTTGACCAATTAATTGTTGCGCTAGGAAAGGATCATCGACTGGAATATCATGGATATGCTTGGCCTGAAGGGCATGGAAGAGGTAGAATTTTTCTGGCGAACCCTACAAGTCCAGCAGTGGTTGCTCATGAAATTGGTCATTTATGGGGTCTGGACAACGAGTACGAAGAAGGGAATACAGAAAAAGGGATTATGAACCTTGAATCGTTAAAATCTGGAGCGTCATCCACATTTTCATTGGGAAATCAGACCGCGATATTGGATAGTCATAACAAATACACGGGACTCGGTGGAATGATGCGACGATTACATAAATAATTTCCTCATCAACACCTATATAATATTCAGTGAGGGCATTTCATCTAACTCCTTTTCCACCTTTATTTGTCGAAGACAACTCTTTAGGGTAAAAATTCCAACAATAAGGATGAGAACTGACTGGAGAGGGAAAATCCATACGCAAGTGTGGATTTTTCCTTTCGGAATAGGATTTTTCGAAGAAAAATCCGTGTTCGAATCCATTATTATTGTTGGGATTTTTATTATAACAATTCTTTGATGAATTTTAAAATTCTCATCGACAAAAATTATAGTAATAATTGGCAAATGAAAAAGGTAGTGTAACATACTTTTTACGACGTTTTTGAAGAAAACGTAGGTCGAATGAAATGAAGCCGTAAAAAAGGGAGTTATGCGAACTTTTTAATCAAATACTCTCAGGTTTCCATAGTCTTGCAATCCTGTCTTTTTCATTCCATTTTCTTATGAAGTTTTTTACTCTCATAGGCAAAACTGTTTCTAAGAGTTCGGATTTTTCTGTTAATTTGTAGAGTTCTTTTTTCAGTTTGTTGCTTAAATCCTTGTACAAGCTTGGATCAGCGTAGATCAATCCCTCTTCAATTCTGTGGAAAGCGGTTGTTCCTTCAGGAGCAAAAATAATATAACCTCTTTTTCCTTTAATAAGCTCTGAGTAAGTGTCCATGCCCCTATATACCTTTTCTGCATCTGCAAGGTAAACACCTCCTTTTTTGCCACTGGGGTCTAGAATTACAAGTTCATCAACTTCAACAGCCACACATACGGAATAATGGGCTGATTTTGCATCTGGAAACAAAATATTCTTTTTATAGTCAACAATAATTAAGGCTCCTTCGCTTAACCATAACCTTATTTCATCTTTTAAATCTGATATATGATCTGCATCAATCCATGCACCTTTGATTTTATTTTTGGTAATATCTTGGGTGACTTTGATTAATGTGTTTGGATGTGTCCCAGAACCTACTTTTGTATTACTTAAGTCACCTATTTTTGATTGCGTTTCATTATAGCCAAATATCTTTAAAATCATGGAAACACTGGCTGGACCGCAAAAACTTGGCTTTTGCTCAACATAATAGCTTTTTATTTTTTCTAAAGTGTCTAAATCAGTCTCTATGTTTTTGAATGAAACTTCTTTTTTTACAAATTCTTTGTTGGGTATGGATGTGGCAAAGCCATATTCGGATTTTATTGTGACTGATTGGTTTGATATAGATTTTATGCTGCCTTCTATATCATCAATCTTAACTTTCTGGCCTAGCTTAAAAGATCTTGACGTCCTTATGTAGATTCCTGCTATGAAGTTTTCCACAAATGTTCTTGTTCCAAAAAATATATACAAGAAAAGCAAAGCCATTAAGCCATAGAAAAACCATCCAATAACGGAGGTTATGCCGCTTATATTTATACCGAATAGATTAAGCAGGAATAGTGCAGTAAATAAGTACAGGGAAATGCGTACAAAAGCAAGGATTCCGTTCAGGAAATGCTCTTTCTTTTGCTCCAACATAAACTCTGTTATTCCTGTTGCATCAAAAGTCCTTTTTAATCCAAAAGTTATTAAGTTAACTACTGCTATAGCTAAAACTAATAATAATATTACAAGGAGTATGTTTGGCAGCAAATTATATATGTTCGAGATAAAATTGCTTATTATTGTTATGTCTTTTATCAAATCAACTTGCAGGTAAATTAATGCAGCCAAAATCGTAAGGATCATAACTGAATACCTGAAAACCTTTACATTTCGTATATGTTTAACATTTATAGTCTCTTTGGTTTTAGAAAGTGAAATTATTAGACCTGAGCCTATTTTTGTTATAAAATAACCTATTATTAGTATTGCAAAGCTTGTTAAAAGTCTTATTGTGGTTTCGTTTAATGGCATTTTCTTAAAAATTGAGTTTTTAACTACCTATTATTAATGATAATCGTGCTTAAATAAATAGTTTGTTGTTTTTTTGGAAATTAAATCAAAAGTTTGAGTAATAAGATATAAAAAAGAAACATTTATATACCAATCCAGCGTATAGTACTAGAATGGCTATAAACGATATTATAATGGGGTTGGGTATCGTACTAGGGGTCTATATAATGTACAAACTCTTTTTTAAAAAGATTAAGGTTGATGATGATTACCAAAAGGTATACGATAAGGTCCTTACATCAGAAGAATACAAGGTTAAAGGACAGTATGATAAATAATTTTATTTTTTCTCTATCAATTTTTCTGCTCTTCTTATCATTTTTTTTAAGCCGATAATCCAAGACCTTATTCT
>JADFLA010000020.1 GCA_022564635.1 Nanobdellota archaeon
CTATTTTCCTTGCTTGATATGTTGTCCATCCCTGGTTCTTTCTCCTTAATGTTTCTGTTAATTTAGCTTTGGTGAGTTTCATATCTGGAAGAAACTCACCGTAGGGAAATAGTTTCTGGATAAAACAATTTTTATAAAATTCCAAACCTTTTTAAATGATAAAATAATCCTTTAAATTCTTTTTATGGAGGCATATTATGGCAGAGATAAGAGAACCTACAAGCAAATTCATCAAGATAAGATGCCCTAAATGCAAAAATGAACAGATAATGTTCGGCAAGGCATCATCAGAAGTAATTTGTTTAGTATGCGGTAAGATACTGGCAGATCCTACTGGTGGGAAAAGCAAGGTTAAGGCGAGGATATTGGAGGTTCTAGAATAATTTTTTAAAATGCTATTGAAAAAGGAAGGATTTCCGGAAGAAGACGAATTGATTATGTGCACCATCACAAAGGTGCAGTTTCATTCTGTTTTTGCAAATTTAGACGAGTATGGAAAGAACGGAATGATACATATTTCTGAGGTGAGCCCTGGTAGAATAAGGAATATAAGAGACTTTGTGAAAGAAGGAAAGAAAGTAGTTTGTAAGGTTCTAAGGGTTAATAAGGAAAAGGGTCATATAGACCTTTCATTAAGAAGGGTAACAGAGACCCAAAAAAGGAATAAGGTAGATGAAATAAAGCAAGAGCAGAAAGCAGAAAAACTTTTAGAATTTGTTGCTAAGGATATGAATATAGATGTAAAAAAATTGTTTGATGATATAATCAGTAATATATCTAAAAAATATACATCGCTGTATGAATTTTTCCAGCATGTTGTTGTAGACAACAATGCAATAAAAGATGCAGGTATTGATGCAAAGATAACAGAAAAATTAGAAGAAGCTATTAAATCCAGGATTAAAGAAGTTAGTGTTAAGATAGAGGGAAAATTAAAATTGACCAGTTTTGCGTCAAATGGTGTTGATATTGTTAAGGAAGCGCTTAAAAAAGCATCAGAAGTTGGAAAAGAAAGCATATTAATAAAATATCTTGGCGGAGGATCATATAATGTCATAGTTAATGCAAAAGACTATAAGGAAGCTGAAAAGCTGTTGAAAGAAGCAACAGAAAAAGCATTGGAATTTGTAAGAGAGAATGATGGCCAAGGAGAATTTGCAAGAGTAGAAGCATGAGAACCATATTAAAGTGCGGAGATTGTGGAAAGTATACTATGAAAGATGTTTGCGTATGTGGTGGAAAGGCTTTAAGTCCAAAGCCTGCCAAATTCAGTATAGAAGACAAATATGGGAGTTATAGAAGAAAAGCTAAAATTGAAATCTTTAAGAATGAGGGATTCTTATGAGCACTTGGAAAATTGATCATATAGGCAAGAAACCAAAACTTAAAAGTCCAATATTAATAGAAGGTCTTCCTGGGATAGGTAATGTTGGCAAAGTAACAGTAGATTTTTTGATAGATGAATTAAAAGCTAAGAAGATGTATGAAATCACTTCAAATGCTTTTCCACATTCTGTTTTTGTAAATGAGGATAATTTAGTGGAATTACCAAAGATAGAAGTATTTTACAAGAAGTTTGATGGTAAAAAACAAGATTTAATACTTTTAGGAGGAGATGTGCAGCCAGTAGATGAGGTAAGCAGCTATGAATTTTCTGAGAAAGTGCTTGATATAGCAGAACAGTTTAGAGGCAAAGAGATAATAACTTTGGGAGGTATTGGATTAGCGGAGATTCCTAAAAAGCCAAAAGTTTACTGCACCGGCAACACAAAGAAAATAATCCAGAAATACAAAAATGGGATGGTGAATAATAAGCTTTATGGTGTTGTAGGCCCCATTGTAGGTGTCTCTGGCTTATTAGTTGGCTTGGCAACAAGAAGAAAAATGGATGCTATATCATTTTTGGCAGAAACTTATGGTCATCCCATGTATCTTGGCATTAAAGGAGCAATAGAGCTTTTAAAGGTTCTTGACAAAGAATTAAAGCTTAATATAAGCATGAAAAGATTAAACAAAGAGATAAAAGAAATAGAGTCTGATTTACTATATAGGACAGAGCAAATGAGCGAGATATCAAGACAAACTGCTTTAAAGAAATTAAAGAGTAAGTTTGGAGAGGGTGTTGATTATATAGGTTAAAATTCCACTTCGTGGAATTTTTTGTCCTCCCCACTATTTCTACATAACATTATGTACCCACCCCGACAAATTATATCATTAGTTCACAACTGAGATATACAAAATATTTATAAACAATAATCTTAGTTCTAGATAATAGGTGTTTTTTTGTCAAAGATTAAAAAAGTGGTAGCGAGAGAAGTTCTTGATTCTAGAGGCAATCCTACTTTGGAAGTGAATGTTGTGACAGATAATGCTATTGCAAAGTCATTTGTGCCTAGTGGTGCAAGTACTGGGAGTCATGAGGCTTTGGAGCTAAGGGATGGGGATAAAGCAAGGTATGGTGGAAAGGGCGTTTTAAAAGCTATAGATAATGTTAATAAAATTATTTCTAAGAAACTCATTGGATTTAATTGTGAAGATCAGAAGAAAATTGATGAATTGATGATAAAGTTAGATGGAACGGAAAATAAATCAAATTTGGGTGGGAATGCAATTGTAGGTGTTTCAATGGCTGTTTGCAAAGCAGGAGCTTTCCATAAAAATATGCATTTATTTGAACATATAAAAGAAATTTCCGGAACTAAAAAATTATCATTGCCTGTACCACAGCTAAATATCATAAATGGAGGAAAACATGCTGGAATAGAAAATGACATACAAGAGCAGATGATTATACCGATTAAATTTAAAACTTTTAATGAAGCCTTAAGGGCTGGTGTTGAGGTTTATCATGAACTAAAAAATTTATTAAAACAAAAATTCGGTTCTCAAGGTATTTTACTGGGAGACGAAGGAGGCTTTGTACCGAAAATTGATAATGTTGAGGCAAGATTGGAGTTGATTGATAAGGCAATAAATAATTTAGGCTATAAAAATAAAATCTTTATGGCTCTGGACTGCGCAGCTTCAGAATTTTTCTATTCAGATTATTACAAAATAAAAGAGAAAGAGTACAGCCCTGGTGAATTAATAGATTTTTACAAAAGTTTAATTAAGAAATATAGAATAATTTCCATAGAAGATAGTATGGCAGAAGATGACTGGAATGGATGGAAGGAATTAAATAAGGAACTAGGTAAAAAAATACAGCTTGTAGGGGATGATTTACTGGTTACAAACACTGAAAGAATTAGTCAAGCCCTAGAAGAAAAAGCCTGCAATGCATTGTTGTTAAAAGTTAATCAAATTGGTACGGTAACAGAGGCAATTAATGCAGCAAAGCTTGCTTTCAAAAATAAATGGAATGTTGTTGTGAGCCATAGGAGCGGAGAGACAGAGGACAGCTTTATTGCTGATTTATGTGTTGGATTAAATGCTGGACAAAGCAAATTCGGTGCTCCTGCCAGATCAGAGAGGACTGCAAAGTATAATAGATTGTTAAACATAGAGGAGAAATTAGGAAAGAAGGTTGGGTTTGCTAAATTTTAGAGTCTGTTTCTAATTTTAAGAATCAATAAATTTAAATAAAAACATTAAAAACTTCTAATAATAAAAATAACAATTGCTATGAAAATTAAAAATCAATAAAAAATACTCAATAACAAAAAATAACAATAATATTCAATTAAAATAAAATGAAAAAAATTATTACTCTTACAAGCGACTTTGGAGTTCAAAGCCAAGGTGTAGGCATAATGGAAGGTGTTGCTTTAGAAATTAATCCAGAAGCATATGTGATTCATTTGATGCATGGTTTGCCGAATTTTAATTTATTCTATGCTGCAAGGACAATGGAGACAATAAATTATATGCCTGTAGGTTACCATGTTTGTGTAGTTGATCCTGGGGTTGGAACCAAGAGAAAACCAATAATAATAGAAACAAAAAGAGGAGATTTTTTAATAGGCCCTGATAACGGTGTTTTAATCCCAGCGACAAGATTTTTAGGAGGAATAAAAAAAATAGTTGAGATAACAAATAAGAAATACATGAAACATCCTGTTAGCCCAATATTTCATGGAAGGGATATATTTACACCAGCAGCTGCGTACCTATCTAAGGAAATTAAGATAGAAGAATTTGGAAATGAATTAAAGCAAGAAGATTTGGTTAAGGCCCCATATGAAGAGGCTACAATAAAGGAAAATGAAATTCAAGCAAAAATAATATCCATCAATAAATTTGGTTCGTTGCATTTAAATATAATGTATGGAGTATGGGACAAATTTGATGTTAAAAACAATAACAATGTTGAATTGAATTTTAATAATAAAAATATAAAGGTTCCTTTTGTTACTACATTTGGTGATGTAGGTAAAGGAGAAGGTTTAATAATGAAGGATGATTATGGCAGAATAGAAATTGCATTAAACCAAGATTCTTTTACGGAAAGGTACGGAGTTAAGATTGGAGATGATATGGTGATTGTAAAGAAATAATTAAATTTTCAAGTTAAGGGTTGTTTATTATGATAAAACTTGTATTACTTAGGCATGGAGAGAGCACTTGGAATAAAGAAAACAAATTTACTGGTTGGACTGATGTTCCATTGACAGAGAAAGGTATTGAAGAGACTAAAGAAGCTGGTAAGATTTTGAAGAAAGAAGGGTATACATTTGATGTTGCATTTACTAATGTTTTAAAGAGAGCTATTGATACATTAGATATAGTATTGGAAGAATTGAATATTAATAATATTCCTGTCCATAAGTCTTGGCGCCTTAATGAGAGGCATTATGGAGCGTTACAAGGATTAAATAAGGCTGAAACTATAACAAAATACGGAGACAAGCAAGTTCATTTATGGAGGAGAAGCTATGACGTAAGACCTCCTGCATTAAGTAAGGATGATGAAAGATACCCTGGAAAAGACCCAAAATATAAAGATTTGGATGAAAAAGATATTCCGTTGACTGAGTCTTTGAAAGATACTGTTGCTAGATTTATGCCTTATTGGGAGAAAGAAATTGCTCCAATAATAAAATCCGGGAAAAAAGTCATTATATCTGCTTCCCATAATAGCTTAAGAGCTCTTGTCAAATATCTTGATAATATTTCTGATAAAGACGTACCGAATTTAACAATACCATTAGGTATACCTTTAGTTTATGAATTGGATGAAAACTTGAAACCTACTAAGCATTATTATCTTAGTAATCCTAAGAAAGTAGAAAAAGCTAAAGCAACTTATGAAACTGAGGCAAAGAAGAAAAAATAATTATTTCTCCAACACCAAAGCTGCTGCTCCCAAAACTCCAGCTTCTTTTAGATTTGATTTAACTATTTTGCAGGGTTTGGTAAAATATCTTTCTTTTATTGCTTTATTCATACTTTTGTTAAAAAATTTCCAAGAATTAGAGATTTTACCCCCAATAACAATAATGTCAGGATCTAGAGCATAACTTATATTTGTTAAACCTATGCCTAAATAATATCCCATTTTGTTATATGTTTCTAAAGCTTTTCTCTCTCCTTTAAATGCTAGGTTTTGTATTGAAAGGGGGTCACTACCACTATATAATGCCGTTATTCCTCTAGCTGAGACATGCGTTTCTATGCATCCATTATTACCACATCTGCTTTTAGGTCCATCATATTTTATTGTTGTATGTCCTAGCTCTGCTGCGTTATTTCTTCCATGATATATATTTTTATTTATTACAATACCTCCACCAACACCGGTTCCTAAGGTAATTCCTACAACATTTTCATAATATTTTCCAGAGCCAAACATTGCTTCAGCAAGAGCAAAACAATTTGCGTCATTGTCAAGAAAAGTTTTCAATTTTAATTTTTTTTCCATTATATCTTTTAATGGGGTATCCCTAAATGGGAGATTAACGGGATTTGTAATCACACCAGTTTTATGATTCAATGGTCCAGGGCTTCCTATGCCTATGCCTATTATTTTTCCTTTTTTTATATGTTTTATTGAAGAAATAATATTGTTAATTACCGCTTTAGTGCCTTTTTTTGCTTCTGTTGATGTTTCGTACTTTTTTATTATTTTACCATTAGAATTAATCAACGCAGTTTTTATGTTTGTTCCCCCTAAATCAACTGCTATTATGTTTTGCATGATTTAAATTAAGAGAACTAGTAATATTTATAGATATCGGATTTAAAGTATATTAAGAATTCCGTTACTTACTATCAAAATAATCAGCCCTGTTATTAGTATCAATAGGAATAAAATCTTCGAAAAAAGATAGCTTTTCTTTTTCCAAAAAATATTTTTTTATATCCATAAATACCACCTATAGACTACAATATAATATAATATATAAACACTTTTGCAAAAAAACTGATTATTTGAGCCAAAAAAGCAATATTTAAATAGTAAAAAGGTTTATATGAACCGTAATGAAGGATTTAATAGACGAAAAAGACAAAAAAATACTGGAAATATTGGAAGAAAACTCTAATCTCTCGACTCATAAAATATCTAAGAAAACACTTATTCCAGTTACTACAGTCAATAATAGAATAAAAAAGCTAAAGGAACTGGGTGTGATTAAAAAATATACTGTAGATATTGACAAAAAGAAATTAGGGTTTAATCTTTCAACTTATATATTTGTCACAGTATCTTTAAATGAACTAAAAAAAGAAGATATGAAAATGAAAGATTTGATAGGCATGATAAAAAAGAACCCATTAATAGAGTCAGTTGAAAATGTAACAGGAGATGTTGATATAGTAATTAAGATGTGTATTCCAGATATAGACAAGCTTAATGATTACGTTGTTAATACTCTTTCTTATTACAAAGGAGTTGAAAAGACAAGAACGGCATTAATACTCCAACATAAATAATAAGAATTTATGGGATATATTTTATTGGCTCATATTTTGATTTTTTTGAGTGTTTATAAATTTTTTACAACAATCAATACTAATTTATTTTTTATTTCAAAATATTTAAAAATTAACTTAAAATATCTCCCGTTATGGAATTAAAAACAATAAAAGATAAAATACCTAAGGAATTGTATAATATACTTGAGAAGGAAATTAAAAAACTGAGACCTGCGCAAGAGAAAGCCATTAAAAAGGGTTTATTGGATGGAAAAAACCTACTTGTTTGCACTCCAACTGCTTCTGGTAAGACGTTAATAGCTGAGTTAGCTGCTTTGAAATCAATAATTGAAGGTAATGGAAAAGCGATTTACATTGTTCCATTAAAAGCATTAGCATCGGAGAAGTATAAAGATTTTAAGAAGAGATATGATGGGATTGCAAGAGTCGCTTTATCTATTGGAGATTTAGACTCTGCAGATTCTTATTTGGTTGATTACGACATTATTGTTACTTCAAATGAAAAACTGGATTCTCTTATTAGGCATCATGCACCATGGTTGAGCTTAATATCAACAATAATTATTGATGAGATACATTTGCTTAATGATACTAGCAGAGGACCAACGTTAGAGATTTTAATAACAATATTAAGGCAGCTGCTTAGGAAAGCACAAATTATTGCTTTAAGCGCTACAATAGGAAATCCAGAAGAACTTGCAGAATGGTTAAAAGCAGAGTTAGTTATAGATAATTGGAGGCCGGTAAAGCTGCATAAAGGAGTTTATTTGGATGGGAAAATTGAGTTCTGCAAAGAGTAAAGTTTATAATAAATTAGAGTAATTATTAATATTATGGCTGAACTTTTTGGATTTGATTTAGGGCTGAATATTGGTACAATAGGAGGTGGTTTAGGTATTTTTGTTGTTCTTTTTTTATTCATCTGGATTTCTAGATTCCGTTCTGAAAGAAGGGCGTTATACGGTACACACGCTGAAAGGAGATTAGAAAGGGAAGAAGGATTTGGAAAAGTTTCAAAAATATTTACAGGACTTATTAAAGGCTCAAAATTTATGATTAAAGGGGCAAAAGGTATTAGGAACAGATTAAAGAAAGATAAAGCTACTGAAAAAGGAGAACTTCAATCTGAAATAGATGCTGACCAAGTGGCAATAGATGCTGCTAGAACAGTTGGAAGTGAAGAAGAAGTAGAAGAGTATACGGAAGCTTTGGAAGGCAGAGGTGTTGGTTTGGTTGCTTCTGTAAAAGCTGTAATGGATTCTATAGCTAATTATTTAGTTCGCGTGAGACCTAGTATGAGAAGAGAAGAACAGGATGTTCAGGTTTTAGAGAATTTGACTAGGAGATTAAATAATACCAGTAATTTTGCTAGTATTGATGAAAGAATTGTTAGTTATCTGAAACAAATCTTTGCAAGTATGGCTCAAGTAATAAAACGTAGTGTAGATGACGAACACGAGAAAGAAACGCATCATGGCGAGTTGGTAAAAAAGCTTAGGGAAGTAGCTAAAGTGGCTTGGAAAGTTATTAAAGGTGCAAATGCAGCATTAAGAAAACTTACTAGAGCAGAAAGGAAAGAAAGAAAAAGTTTCAAAAAGGAACTTAAGGATATCTCTAAAGCTTTTAGGGACAAGAAAAAAGAACTTAGAAAAATAAAAAAATCTAAACAAGCTGATCCTACTGTTCTTTATCAATTGAGAAGAGAAGCTGTTCTGTTGCGACAACAGCAAGGTTTTGTAGCCCGATTAGATAAACAATTACAAACCACATACCAGACTATGGATAGAGAAGCCCGAGAAATGAGAAGACTTCTTAGAGGGGTGACAAGAACAGAGAAACGAGTAAATAAGCATGAAAAAAGTGTAAATAAAAGAGAAAAGGCTGTAGAAAAGAGATATAAAGAGCTTAACAAATATGCTGAAGAACTTGAAAAGAGCTTTGAGGGATTAACTAATCCCCATGAAATGGCAATAGAGTTTTCTGGAAAACTTAATGTTTTTTATCGCAAATATGGAGAAATAATAATTGGAGATTTGGAATTTGATGGAGAAGTTAGGAATATCCTTTTGTTGCATATTACAATAACTATACAAATGCAAGCTTATAGAAGATTGAATAAGAGTTTAGAGCAAGCTGAAAATGCAGTAAAACAAGGTTTAGCTGCTACTACTGACATGATTGCTGCAATTATTGGTGGTCAAGACCAGAAAGCTAATCTTAAGAACTTAATTGGAGAAATTAAGAAAGCTGGTGGAGCTATTAATTATGAAACTCGCGTAAATATGTTTTTACAACAACTCACAAGAAATATTGAGAATAGTGAACGAAGGGTAAATGGACAAATTGGTGAGCTTATAAATGAGGATAATAGAATATTGGGAGAAATTAATACTGCTAATCAAAAAAATTCTAGCAATATTGGGAGTACGATGGCTACAATGGTGAATAGGAAAGTTCAAATTGATAGTAAGTATATGGGCGAGGCAAGGAAATTTGAACAACAACTTCAAAGCAGAAATAAGATTGCAGCAACAGCTTATAGGCAAGCTAGAGGTTTGAGGGCTAGAGCTGGAAGACAAGAGACAATTCAAAAACCAGGTGCTCCAAAAGGTGGACGTTGGATTGGTGCGCCGAATGTTAGATCACGACTCACTGGGTGGAACAATACGCGGCAGCAGAGGAAACCTGTATCTAGCAGCCGAAAATAATTAAAAATGTAGATAAAACTTTCGAAAAAAACAAAAAAACCTAAAGCCCCAACCCTTCTACAATTAAATTAGGCTCAAATTCTTTTAAATCTTCATATTTTTGGCCAGTCCCTAAATACATTATAGGTTTTTTTGTAACATAACTTATAGATATAGCTGTACCGCCTTTCTCGTCGATATCAGCTTTGGCCAGGATAATACCATCAATTCCAACTGTTTTATCGAACGCTTTTGCCTGCTCAACGCAATCATTTCCAGTTATTGATTCTCCTACAAATATTTTAAGATTAGGTTTTGCCACTCTAATGATTTTTTTCATTTCCTGCATAAGATTTTCATTGCTATGCAATCTTCCAGCTGTATCTATTAAGACAACATCAATGTTTTTTGCTTTTGCATGCTTTATTGCGTCAAAGGCAACTGCAGCTGGATCAGAGCCATAATCATGCTTTATTAATTTAATACCTAAATTATCTGCATGAATTTGGAGTTGTTCTATAGAGGCTGCTCTAAAGGTATCAGAAGCTGCTAGTACACAAGAAAAATTTTTTTCTTTCAGCAAATTTGCAATTTTTGCTATAGTTGTTGTTTTACCAGAACCATTAATTCCAAAGAATGCAATAACAAATGGTTTTTCTTCATACTTTATTTTCCTCAATAAATTTATTTCCTCTACCTTAAATAAATCATCTATTGAATTTTTTAATGACTGTTTAATTATTTCTTCAATTTTTGTCCTTTTTATTGGCTTTTCTACTAAATTTTTTTCTAAATCTGATTTTATCTTTTCAATTACCTCTAAAGCAACATTGTTTTCCATTAATATTAATTCTAAATCAGAAAATAAATTTTCGAATTTTTCGTAAGAAAGCTTTTTTGTTACTATTTTCTCCTTTAATTTACCAAAAAACCCTTTTTTCTCTGGCTCTTCTTGTTTTATTGTTGTTTCTTCCTTGATTTCTTGTTTTTCAACTTTTTTTTGCTCTTTTTTAACTTCTTCAGGTTGTTTTGATATTCCTTCTTTTTGTTCTTCTTTTGTTTCAGGGATTTCTATTTTAACCTCTTCTTGTTTTGGTTCTTCTATTGTTTCCTCTACTCTAGTTTCCTCTTCAACTTTCCTAGAAAATTTAGAGATAGTTCTTTTTAACTTCTCTTTTAAAAATTTGAACATGGTAATAACCTTATTTATTTTGAAGCGTAGAAGCAATCTTATTTATTTCCTGCTCAAGCAAGGCGGCTTTTGAAGTATTCTCTTGCAGCTCCTCTACAAGCTGTTCCTGCAGATTTTTGATCTCATTAATCTGGTCTTCTATAAGTTTTTTAGTAGAGTCTACATCTCTAAGTGTAGTTACATTAGAACCTACATTTACAATGAAATTTTTGCTGTCCTTAAGCTCTGCTTTGGCATATATACCGCTGCTTAAAGGCACCAATATGTCTGTTCCTTGTTTTACTTTCTTTATGTCCCCCAGGCTTTGGTTTGTTACTGCAAGTTCCATAAGCTGATTATTTAATGCTGTACTTTTCTCCTCAAGCTGCTTTATATGTTGACTCAATATCTGAAATTCTACGTAAAGTTTTTGCAGTTTTTCTTCTTTTTCTGTCATGCCTGAAAACCTCCAGTTTTCCGCACCACATTCGGTGGTTTTCTATGAGTTCTCTTCTTAACTTTTTCATATAGCTTATCATAAACAACCCCCATTGGAGTGCCTTCATGCTGCCTTTTTATGGTTTCTGAAAGTAAGGGTGCAATGGAAATGACCTTTATTTTTTTAATCATTTTTTTCTTAGGAATTTCAATGGTATTTGTAACAAGAATTTCCTTTATAGGTGATTTTTGCAATCTTTTGATTGCAGGTCCTGAGAGGACAGGATGTGTTGCTAGGACATATATATCTTTTGCTCCGTGTTTTTTTAAGATAGAGACTGCTTCTGTTATTGTGCCTGCTGTGTCTATTATGTCATCTATGATTATAACTGTTTTGTTTTTAACATCTCCAATAACATTTTCAACTTTTGCAATACCTGGTTTGGGTCTCCTTTTATCAACAATAGCTATTGGAGCGTGTAAAACTCGGGCTAAATGTCTGGCTCTGGCAGCTCCGCCAACATCAGGTGCAACAAAAACTAGATCCTTTAGTTTTTTGTTCAATATATGTTCAGCATAGATGGGTATTAAATCTAAATTGTCAGAAGGAATATCAAAAAATCCCTGAACTTGCGGGACATGAAGCTCAAATGTCATAACTCTATGAACACCAGCTGATTCAATCATTTTTGCCACTAGTTTAGCAGTAATTGGCTCTCTAGCTACTATTTTCTTGTCTTGTCTTGCATAGCCAAAGTATGGTATAACCGCTGTGATTCTTTGTGGGGAAGAACGTTTTAATGCATCTATTGTTATTAATAACTCCATTAGGTTTAAGTTTGCATCTGGGCTTGTTGGTTGTACAATATAAACATCAGATCCTCTAACGCTTTCCAGGATTCTGACGTAAATTTCTCCATCGCTGAACTTATGTATATCTACTGGAGTAAGCTTTATTTTTAGATTTTTAGCTACTTCTATAGCAAGACTTTTATTTGCAGTTCCAGATATTATCTTAAGTTCTCCTTGCATTTTACCCCCAAACTGTTACAGAAGTAAATGTTTTTGTTTAAAAAGGTTCTTATTTTGTATTTATCAACCTTCCACCCCAATCTCCTTATCAACCTCTTTTTCAGCATTAAGCATTATCTCTATTTCCCCAAAATGTTCTTGTTGGTGTAAATCTACCTTTCTTTGGGTTGTTAAGTGTAATAAGGGTATAAAAGTATAAATTTTGTCCTCCTTTGTTTTTGATGGTACAAGTTGGGTAAATGTAAGGCTTTTTTGTTTATTGATAATAAAAAAAGACTTTATTTTACTGTAAACTTCTCTTATTATTTGCGTTATATCTTTTGTTTTTTTTGGTATTTTGACATCCATTGGAGGAATAGAATTCATTACTCTTCTTTGTTTTACTTCAAGAGCTTTTTCCAAAGCTTTTACTAAATCAAAAACAGAAACTTTTCTTTTTCTAGGTTGAGGTGTTTTTGGTATGATGGAATGTTTTTCCTCATCTTGTCTTTGAGGTTCTTCTAAATCAAGTTCGTCTATTAGATCTTCTTCTGATTGTGTTAATAACCTATCCAATTCAGATAGATCTTCATTAAGCAATCTGTTTGATTTTAGTTTCAATAAAATAGCAGCTGCTAATAAAACTTTTCCAGAGATCCTAAAGTCAAGTTCTTCTAATTTTTTTATTGTTTCAATATATTTCTTTGTAAGCAAGCTTATATTAACATCCCATGGGTTCATCTGTTCTTTCTTTATAAGATCATAAAGCAGAGCCTGCCAAGTAACTTCATCTTGGGTGTACAAAAGCTGGAATATTTTCTCGTGACCTTCCATCTAATTAATTTTTAGTTTAGTAGTATTTAAATTTAATGTTAAGATTTGATTATTTGTTTTTAATATTTAATTTGACCAGTAATAATTCCTCCAAACTTTAGGCCTCGCCACCGCCCGCGACGAGCGAAGCGAGTTCGCTCGCAATTCACTGCTCGGCTTTCACGCAAAAATCGCAGATTTTTGGTGTCCTGGAAATCTAATGGAAATCGTAGATTTCCAGTAGATACCGGAAAATCTTTGATTTCCCTTGTATCTTTGATTTCCATGATATTGCTATACACAACATTTAGAACTCGCTGGCATTAATTGCGAGATTATCTGTCTTTGCTTGTCCAACCGACTAAATATTATAGCAAAACATTTTTATATTGTTTAGATTTCTATTTCATTAATGGGCCTGTAGTTCAGCGGTTAGAACGTCGCCCTTACAAGGCGAAGGTCACCAGTTCGAATCCTACTGGTTACGCGCGGTCGACACGCAAAGAGTGGCATTGTCTTCGGTAAGCCCCTCGTGCTCGCTATTCGCTCGCAACCGTCTTCGAAAGTCTGGTCGGGCCCATTATTTTTACTTATTATTTTTATGCGGCAGTTGTCCAGTGGTTAAGATCCGGCCTTGCCATGTATTCTTATAAAACACAAAGAGGCTGGGACCCGAGTTCGAATCTCGGCTGCCGCATTCTTAAGAAACTTTTAAATACCAAATTAAATTCTGAACTAACTATGGGCCCGTAGCTCAGTCTGGTGTTGCAAGCGACTCGCTTGCAGCGGGCAATTAGAGCGCCGGTCTTATAAGACCACTAATGGTACAATAATTAAAGCCATTAGAGAGCTAAGCCAGCCGGAAAGATGATAAATCTTGGCTTTAGGTCAGGAGTTCAAATCTCCCCGGGCCCACTTTCTATTTTTGAAGCTCCCATAGTGTAGAGATTCAAAGGAATCGCACAATCCGGCCAATCATCCTGCCTTCTCGAGGCGGGGACTCGGGTTCAAATCCCGATGGGAGCACCTTTTTTTAATTTATCGATGAGAAAAAGGGCTTTTTTTGAAATTCTTTTGGGGACTATAACCTTTAGTGCAAATCCCGATGGGAGCACTTTTTTTAATTTACCGACGAGAAAATCGACTTTTTTTGAGATGTTCTGGGGCATTTAACCTTTTGTATTGCTCCCGGTAGGGACAGTATTTTAATTTTGTCATCGATAAAAACAGATTTTTTGATAATGGTTGTAGGGAATTGGACTATCACAAAAAAGAGACAAAAGTTATATACTTCGGTAGGGGGTGTTAATATTATTAAAATTATTATTTCTTTATTTTATATAGGGCTTTGCACAATAACCTTATTTAAGCAAACTTTATATATAATTCTGCCTAGAATAGGTTTATTGGGGGTGATTTTATGTCAGATGACAAGAAATGTCAATGTCCCGAATGTATAAAGATTAAGGGCATTTGTCAAGAATGTGTCAAAAAGCACATATATGAATGAATGGAAAACCTAAAAATAGAAGAGGGCTGCTTCTTTTTCGACAGATTTATAAAATTTGATTTTTAAATATACAATCTGCCTAAACCAAGCTACGCTTTTGCTACATTATGATTTCTTGAATTATTTATGTAATTCAATTACTTCATTAATAAATTAAATCTTATCTGAGCTTTTTTACAAAATTACTAATAATTTCCTGTGCAGGTTTAATTAACCCTATACCAAACCCAATCACTAAAACTAGAATGATTCCACCGATAATCATTAGAAATATTGTTTCTGCAAAGGTAACATTGATCCCAATTTCTCTAAGCGCTATATCTGCAAAGAAAATAATCGTAACAACTCTGATTATACCACTTATTGACTTAATACCTTTTAATCTCTTTGCTTGAGCAGCATTATCTGCTAAGAAATCAGCAAAAATCAAACCTGCAATTATAATAACAATTCCTGCAATAAGGTGTGGCGCCCATAAAGCAAATTGCGTCAATATTGATGATAACCTTTCCAATTGTATTGCATTGGCAGCAGGAGTCAAAAATATCAAAAATATCCACCATTTGATTAATTTACCTGATATCTTTGAAAGTTTCGCTTCTCCAATAGAGTCACTTCTTCCTGACTTTTTCAGCCATTCATCTACTTTTACCTTCTCAACTATTTTTCTAACAACTAATCCAACTACAGAACCAACAATATAACCTAAAATTATAATTAGCAATGCTGCAATAATTCCAGGTAAATTTACAATTAAGCTGTTACCAAGAACTACAATGGGGTCTATTAATTCTGTTCCTAATTGCGTAATATCAAAAACCAATTATATTTCACCTATTTATTATGGGTGTAATACAAGCCCTTAATAAATTTTCGGTTTTAGAGTCAAATTTTTTCTTAGTTTAAAGGAAATAAATGAGTGCCCCAAAAGTATACTTTTGTTATGCTTCCCGGTAGGGGCATTTTTTATTTTTTGGCAAAATTTTATAAACCTTAGAGATAATTTTTATTATATAAGAAATTGAAAGCGATTGTATACACAAAGTATGGACCACCGGAAGTTCTTCAGCTCAAAGAAGTAGAAAAACCTACTGCCAAGGATAATGAAGTACTGATAAGAATATATGCGACAACTGTTAATAGAACAGATTGTGGTTTTCGAGACCCTAGACCTTTTTTTGTAAGATTTTTCAGCGGCCTCTTCCGACCAAAAAGAACAATATTAGGGAGTGAGCTGGCTGGGGAAATTGAAGCAGTAGGTAAAGATGTCAAATTATTCAAAAAAGGTGACCAAGTTTTTGGATTGACTGGCGATAATTTTGGTGCGCATGCTGAGTACATTTGTTTACCTGAAGAAGCTTCAATCGTAATAAAACCTTCAAATATGAACTATGAAGAAGCTGCTGCTGTGTGTGATGGAGCGTGGCTTGCTTTGACTTGTATTAGAAAAATGAAACTTCAAAAGGGACAAAAAATCCTTATCTATGGAGCTTCTGGATCCATAGGTACTGCGGGAGTGCAGATTGCTAAGTATTTTGGGGCAGGCGTAACAGCAGTATGTGGTACAAAGAATTTAGATTTGGTTAAGGGTCTGGGAGCGGATGAAGTAATTGATTACACAAAAGAGGATTTTACGAAGAGAGGTCAAACGTATGATGTTGTTTTTGATGCTGTTGGTAAAAGTTCGTTTTTCCGTACTAAAAAGCTGATAAAAAAAGGTGGGCTTTACGTTTCTACTGATTTGGGCTTTTTATGGCAGGTTCCAATCTTAATACTATGGACTAAAATATTTGGCAGTAAAAAGGTCATGCTTCCAATTCCTAAACAGAATAGAGAAGACATTGTTTTTTTTAAGAAGCTTATTGAGGAAGGTAAGTATAAAGCGGTCATTGATAGGCGTTATCCTTTAGAACAAATTGTCGATGCCACTAAGTATGTTGAAAAAGGGCAAAAAACTGGAAATGTAGTAATAGAAATTAAATAGTTTAACTAATTTTTTCATTTGTATTTTGGATTTGTCATTGAATTATTTTTAATGGGACTACAACCTTTAGTACCAATCCCGATGGGAGCACCATTTTTCAATTTACCGACGAGAAAACTGACTTTTTTTGAAATCTTCTGGGGACATTTAACCTTTTGCGTTATTCTCAAGGGAGTATGATTTTTTTTACCTTTCATAAATCTTAGCATTTTCAGCAAAATCAGAAACTTCCTCAGCTAATTTTTCTGGAAATACTTCAAACTTTAGTTTTCGATTCTCAACCAATTCAAACAAGGCTATGCCTTTCACTTGATCATCGTTCTTTACCTTCAACCCTTTCACTAAACTTACCCTATCCCAATGTTTATTTCCATCATAATAATCAAAATCCGTTAATTCATATTTCACTAATTCTCCCACACCAACGTCAGCAGGATTTGGTGAGTTCCCTTTCACGCCAAATTGTGCTGGTTCGCCACCATAATCCCCCATAGAAACAATAAAATGCGTAGGATCTATATGATGAGGCGAAATAGAAAGATGCCCTTTCCAATAATCCCACGGATCACTCCCTCGGTACGCTGTTCCTTCTACGAACCAATTTCCAATGAGCTTCCCATCAATATCATAATCAATTTTTCCTCCTAACGGGGGATCGACACGTAAACTTAATGCTTCCAGCTGACTCTTAAGTGGCTCATTAAAATACAGAAACGGATCTTGGGTATGAATTTTCCAATCTTCTCCTTCATAGAGTTTAGGAGAAAGTAAACCAATAGTAATATCTTCATCCACAACGTTGTAATCAACGCTGAAATCATACCAACCGATGACTTCTCCTTCTTCAACAGGAATTCTCACGCTGGCTGATCTTCTAGTAGTTGATATTTTTTCTTTAAGTCTTGGAGCGAGCGCATCGATATGGATGTAAATACTACCGATAGTGCAGGTATGTTCAATAACGACACGCCAATCTTCCAGTTGTTCTTCAAATCTCCCCATGCGTTCAATATCTATAATAAAACCATCTCCAGGAGAGTAGACTTCTACAAGTTCATTATCTTCTGCACTCCAATACTGATGATCTGTAGGAGTTACATGACCATCTGACATTGCTCCTAAAGGTGTAATGAAGATAATTTTATCGAGATTGAATGGTGGGTGATCAAAGTTTATTCTGCCGCCTGTGCATTGTTCTTTTGGTTCTCTTTGAATTCTTTGTTGTTCTGGTATATATGGTTCCTCTGGTTCTTCAATCTTTTCCTCTTCTGCAACTTCTGTTTCTTCCTTGATGACTGGGGCTGCTATTTCTTGTTGGGGTTCTTCAACTATCTCTTTAGGAGCGCAACCACTTACAAAAATAATTCCAATAACTGTTACTAAAATCCAATAATATTGTTTTGATTTCATAAATTATCTATTATATGTTGTAGGATCCCTGAATGCAAATGTACCAGAGCAACTCCCACTCTGATGTTCAATCTGAAGTTTAGTTTCACTGAGAAGCTCTACCAAAATTCTTCCAGGCTGGTCTTGATCATAACAATAGATATTTCCATCCAGTGTTACTTGACTAAATTCGCGGTTGATTAATCCTGACGATTTAGCTGCGAATCTCCATAATCCTACTTCCGTAAATGTACCTCCAATTGATATAAGTGCTTCAGAAGGATCGATTGCAGCATGTAAAAAACCAAGTTGTGCCTCATCCTTATAACCATACGTGGCATCAGCAGCAGAGAACCAAGCCCCTTGAAGTGTTCCTGGCACGTCTTGCATCATCTCACCACATCGAGGATTTACCGTTCTCCGTAGTTTATCGTAGAGTTGGCTTTTCATCTCACCCTCATAAAGATCAAGGGGACACACAATATAGAGTGCACTGCCTCTTTGAAGGTCCCTGTCATTGGGATAGCTATACCGTCCAGGATTAACATATGGAAGAGGCTTCCTATAATCGTGGGTTCCAAAATCGAAAAAAATTCCTAGATCAGAAATGCCAAAATCTCTACCTATCTCTCCTAGAAGCGTTCCTGCATCCACTTTATGAATAAGCGAAAGTTGTTTATGACAACTTCCGCTTGGACCGGCTGATCCTTTGCAGGGCACATCATCAAAGAGCAACTTCATTTCGCTAGAAAGTGTTTTCAAATGGGAAAGATATCCAAATACATCTTTACAGAGGGCAAACATCAGCTCGTATTCTGGCTCGAAATTCGGATTGCCAGTTGATATTGAATGGATATATATCTCTCCAGGAGCTATAATTGGCAGGGTATTGCCAGGAAAATCTTCCCGAATACGGGGTCCCAAGTGATCTGATGGGAGGATATGTCCTGCATGATTGATTCCTCCAAGTGGGGGAATGTGTTCAATGACATTAAGGTCAACCGGTGAAACGGTAAACATTTGGTTGGTGCAATTAGGTAATTGAGATATAATATATCCACGACCAGGATCTAGGGGCTCTAATTTTTCTCTAACCCTTTCAATATCTTCCGGTGCAATCCCTTGGCTCTCAAAGGAGTTCAATTGTTCTACAGCTCTTTGATAATGGTCAGAGCCTAAACCTTCGTCCCTTTCAACCCAAATATCAACATCACCCTTTTCAAAATTATTAAACTGCCAATATAGCTCGTTAATTCTTTTCGTTTCGATCGAAGGTGAATCCTCTGGCACTTTTTCTACAATTTCAGGTACTTCTTCAATAGTCTCAGGAATTTCTTCAACATCACATCCACTTAGCACCAGAATAGATACAAATATAATTAATAATAACCTCTTTTTCATGATAAAATTATAATTGCATTATTTTATATAAAAACATGTTGATTCTAAATGATAATGCTGTGGGACTATAACCTTTAGTATACATCCCGATGGGAGCACTATTTTTAGTGATAAAATTTTAAGAATTTCCTAACTTGTTATACCATTCTTTTACAACTTCTTCTGCAGGATCTCCGTAAACGCTCATAAAAGCTACTTTGCTGTTATAAAATACAGATACTCCATTAACTTTATCTGAGATCTGTGAAAACATTTTTTCATAGAATTCGGACTCTTTTTCTTTGCTGACCTCTACCGTCTGAAAAACTCCTGTGGGATCCTTCTGTTCAATATTCTGGACTCCGATCTCTCCAATATGTATAGTAGAAACCCCACTCCTATCAGCCACTTCTCTTACCCAATTTGTTAGAGCAACAAGATTATTTTCATCGACATTTTGGCGATTTGCATCAGGATTTGGAGTTAACCATTTATCCATTCCTATTTGAGTTTGAGGGTAAGCGCTGAATGTAAGATAATCATATCCTTCAAAAGTAAATCCGGAATCTCTCCATGGTGCTATAACGCCAATTCCTATTTGACCAGAATAATACTTTCTCATCTCTGGCAACATTTCTTGAGCAAATTCAGTTATCTTATCTGGATGATTAACAAAATCATTATCCACCTCACCAAAGGGAACCATGCGATAGACATTGTATTTTTCAGCAAATTTAGCCCATTCTGCTACGTGTAAAATTGCGCTAGCTTTATATTTTTCATAGCTATTTACCCGTGGAAATACGTCAGTACCCCGTAATTCAACTTGTAAGCCATTTTTATGAGCAAAGTTAATCATTCCTGGAATATTTCCAAGAGAAGGTAAAAACGAAAGGTCGTCCTCTTTTGTTGGTCTCGCTGGCCATAACGTTACCATATTTGCTCCCATTGCTTTTGCCCTTAGTATTTCTTCTTCTGCGGTTTGTCCTACATTCAAGTTTACTGTTTTCGCAAATGTTATCACTGTATTTGGAGGCTCAATTATTTCTTGTGTAAAACCTCCTCCCATCATTACAGCACAAATTTCTGGATTTTCTTGACACCATTTCGCACATAATTCAGGATTTTTACTGCATACTTCTTCGCATTCAGGTCCACGACATCCACCAGGACCTCCTTTTATGAACATTTCCATAAATCCTGGAATATTATCTCCAAAAGGGATTCTAGTATGTTCTTGCGGACATTTATCTGGGTTTTCCTTGCACCACTTATCACACTCTTCAGGGTTTTCGCGACAGTATACTGTACATTCTTCTCCTATACAACCTTCAGGAC
The DNA here is from genome assembly GCA_022564635.1 of Nanobdellota archaeon. Taxonomy (GTDB): domain Archaea; phylum Nanobdellota; class Nanobdellia; order Woesearchaeales; family GW2011-AR4; genus JACPJP01. The sequence continues at coordinate 20,601 of JADFLA010000020.1, forward strand.
CAACACGTTCAATCCCTGGTAATTCTTCTTCTTCTGGACTTTCTTCTATAACTTTAGGTGCCTCCTCCTCAAAAATTATTAGACTACAACCACTAACTAATATAAAAGAAAATAGTAAAAATAAAAATAATAACCTCTTTTTCATATTAAATTGCAATTGCACTATTTTATATAAAAACATGTTGATTCTAAATGATGATGATGGGGGACTATAACCTTTAGTATACATCCCGATGGGAGCATTCAACATATCCGTGAAAATTAGGGAAACTTTTGAATAGTTGCTAGTTCTATTTATTTCCAATGAAAGAAAATTTTATTTCAGAAAGCGGAAAGATAGATATTTATGGAAAAGGATACGTACCTGAAAAAATGAAAGATGCGCTAAATGAATTTACGGAAAAATTTGATGAATCTATAGAGTATAAGAAAAATATATCTAGTTGGTATAAACCCAATAAAAAGTTAGTGAAATTAGAATAAGAAAAATAAATCGTCTAGAAAATCGAAGAGGCGCAGAAAAAGTGCATTTAACGTATAGCGATTGTTATATGCAGTGAGGCTTTGATGCCGAACGACATTTCTTATGCCCTAAAACTTACGAATTCCGACTTTTGCTTGTAAAAGGACTTATAATCCCCCGTTATGTGTGAAGCACATTCTCAGGATTATGCGTAGGAATGGGAGCTAAGTTTTAGGTTTAATTATAGACAAAGAGTCACGTTAATAGATTTCTGTGAAACAGACTAAATATAAAAATCGGGGGCTTTAATTTATGCTATTCTGAGGGATTCTGGAACGGAAGAATAGTATAATCGATAATTCATCCTCTCATGAATTTTATACACGAAACCATTAAATATAAGCCTATATGATATCTTCTTAAAATGGAAAAAGAGATAATAATTAGCCTCGGATTAATTATTGGTTACCTCTTATTCAGATTTGTAAATGGAAGTAAACAGAAAATAAAAAATCCAACTGATGTCTATTCTGATATGTCGGAATTGCAAAGCAATTCTGAGCATGCTCAGAAATTTACAATTTCTGACATATTAACGAATGATAAATACAAAGTTAAAGGCCAGTATGACAAATAAAAATGGTAAACAAAAATATCTCAGTAATTGGCAAAAAGCTGGATATTTTCCTTAACAAATTTGATAACTCTATTAAAGTTGGTGCTATTATGTTAAACGAAAAAGATCTTAAATCAGAAGCCAGTTTTATCATAGCTTTGCAAAAAGTAAATAATGTTTTAAATGATGGAACTTATACTGTCCATCACAATGAAAGTTTGTTTGCAAGATTTGATGTAAAGAAAAGAGGAATAGAGCTCCACAAGTGGTCTGAAAACACTGGAATACTTATGCCATGTTGGAATTATTTTAAGGAGTAATTATTTCTTTTCAGCTAACCAGCAACTCTCAACATTCCTTCCTACAATAAAAACTTCATTTAGTTTTCTTCTTTTTTCTTGGTTAATCTCTTCACAATTCTCCAAAACCATATTGGTATGAATATCAAAGGATTTTAGCTTGCCACAATAAATTGTCCCGTCTTTTAAAATCACACCTATCAACCTGCCAACAATTCCACTTATAAAATTCAAAGCTTTCGATTCTTCCATCGTAATAGCATAAATATAAAAATATTTAATAAAGTTGTTATTTAGTTTGTAAACATGGGGCAGCAAGAAGTATTCACTTTCCTTAAAGAAAATAGAAATAAATGGTTCACAGCCAGAAAAATAGCTGAAAAACTTAAAGCGTCATTTACTTCTATTACCCCAAGTCTGAAGAAATTGAGGGAGAGCAAACAACTCAATTACAAAATAATTAAGATGACTACTTACACTCTAGGAAGAAGAAAAGTGTTTATTTATAAATTCAAAGAGTAATCTTATCTTTCAGTTTTTTCATCGCTTCTTTAGCAATTTTCAAATTCTTTGTTCCAGTGCAGATAATTTGCCCATTGCTGAAGATTAAGAATGAGGCTTTTGGCTTCTGTATATTATAAATCAATGCTGGAAACTGGCTTGGCTCATACTCTATATTAACAAATGTATTTTTTTCCATTAGCAGATTTAAATTTATTTTTTATCATTAAATCCAATGAAGCTACAAGATTAACAATCTTCAAATTTGTCATATAAGGCATTATTAAATGAAGCTTGCTTATAATTTTTTAGGATTTTTCTGAGAAAAATAAGGTTTATACAGAACTTGTAGATAATTATTTAAGATAGATGTCATTACCATTATTTATGTTGCAAATGAAGAAAATATCGGAAACGTATGGCATGAAAGTTTATACAGAATCCGGTGATTTCTTTGGCACTGTTGAGGAAGTGATTATAACTCATTCAGGAATCCATGGTTGGAAAGTAGTAGCTGAAAAAAATTCAGGGTTAAGCAGATTGCTTGGAAATGTAAAAGGGGTTATTGTGCCACATAAGCTGATTAAAGCTATTCAAGATATAATGATAGTTTATGATAATGTATTTCCTTCAAATAAACAGGGAGAGGATTAATTGAGATGAACAATACACTATTTACAAATCAGATGATGGGTTATGATAGAAGCAATACCATGTTTACTCCTGATGGTAGGATTATTCAGGTTGAATATGCTAAAAAAACAGTTGAGCATGGTTCAACAGCTATTGGCATAGTCTGTAAGGATGGTGTTTTGATTGTTATTGATAATAGAAATGGCAATAATTTATTAGTAAGTGATTTTACAGAGAAAATCATGCAGATAGACGAGCATATAGGAACTGCTATTTCTGGCTTGATAAGCGATGGAAGAGTCCTTATTGAGAAATCCCAGCTTAAGGCTCAGATGCACAGAGTTACTTATGACACAAAAATAGATGTTAAAAGCATTACCGAACATATTTGTAAGGAAAAACAACTATTTACTCAATTTGGAGGCTTAAGGCCTTTTGGAGTTAGCGTTATGATAGCAGGCATTGACAACAAGCCAAGATTATTTGTAACAGAGCCGATGGGATCATTTTTTGAATATAGGGCTGCTGTTTTTGGCGAGGGAGAGGATAAAATTAAAGACAAACTTGCAAAAAGCATTTCAAAAAAACTGTCTGTTGAAAAAGGACTAAGTTTATGCATTAAATTAATTCGTAATTTTGTAGGAAAAGAATTTAATATAGACAGGATAAACGGTTTTTATATAAAAACTGATAAACCAATATTTATAAAATTTAATGAGAAGGAGATTAAAAATGCTAGCTAAGAAACCTATAAATCCACTTGAGGAGTTTAAGGGCTATAAAAGGCTAATCAAATGCAAGAGATGCAACAAAAAATTCTTTACATAATATAAAAATCGTTATTTTTGTGATGAATGCTCAAATAAAGTTAAAGATGGATGAAATATATTTTAAACATGAATGCGGTCTTCTTATAGACAGAAAAGCTCATGACAAGCTCAAAAAGAAAGTTGTGTTTGACAAATTTGAGGTTACTCCATGCCCTAAATGCAAACAATTTGGAGGTTGGGATATTTTGAGAAAAGTTGGAGGCAATTATGAGGAAATAAAGTTTGGAGAGAAAAAATCGTTGGAGTAGATATATTTATAATATAGTCTATTTTTCTATCTTGAGTGTGTTTGTGATATATTTTTAATTTTCATATTGAAAAGTTGGAAGTATAATAATCACTAAATCTAAACTATTAACACATTAAGGTTTGAACATAGTGAATTCTTTCCATGTTTAACCTAGTATTTTAAGAACTTTAAAGAGGAATTATTACATAGTAACTAACAAAATATTATATCGAATAAATTTTGAGGTGTTTTAAATGGATAAAATAAAAATTGCAATTATAGGAATTGGGAACTGTGCAAGTTCACTAATTCAAGGCATGGAGTATTATAAAAATAAAGATGGCAAAGATGCTATCGGATTAATGCACTGGGATATTGGAGGTTATAAACCATTTGATATTGAGGTTGTAGCTGCTTTTGACATAGACAAAAGAAAAGTGGGAAAAGATTTATCTGAGGCTATCTTTGCTCTGCCAAATTGTACCAAGGTATTTTGCAAAGACGTTACTAAAAAAAATGTTGAAGTAAAAATGGGAATGGTTCTTGATGGATTTTCCGAACATATGAAGGACTACGATGAAAAACAAACATTTGTATTAAGCGATGAAAAGGAATCAACTAAGGAAGAAACAATCAAAATCCTTAAAGAATCTGGGGCAGAAATACTTTTGAATTACCTTCCTGTGGGCTCTGAAAAAGCTACTAGGTTCTATGTGGAATGCGCTCTTGAAGCTAATACAGCTTTTGTAAATAACATACCCGTTTTTATAGCAAGTGTTCCTGAGTGGGCAGACAGATTTAAAGAAAAGAATATACCAATAATAGGCGATGACATAAAGGCTCAGCTTGGCGCTACGATTACTCATAGAGTATTATCTGATTTATTCAAGAAAAGAGGAGTAAAATTAGAGAGGACTTACCAACTAAATACTGGAGGTAATACTGACTTTCTTAATATGCTTAATAGGAATAGAGTTGCATCAAAAAAAGAATCAAAAACAGAAGCTGTACAGTCGGTACTTGCTGAGAGACTTGAAGCTGAAAACATCCATATTGGTCCAAGTGATCATGTTGCGTGGCAGAAAGATAACAAAATTGCTTTTATTAGAATGGAAGGCAAGCTTTTTGGCGATGTGCCTATGAACATGGAACTAAGGCTGTCTGTGGAAGATTCACCAAATTCTGCTGGAGTAGGCATTGACGCCATAAGATGCTGTAAGCTTGCTCTTGACAGAGGCAAAGGAGGCATCTTGTATTCACCTTCTGCGTATTTTATGAAGCATCCTCCAAAACAATATCCAGATGATGAAGCATATCAGCTAGTGAAAGATTTTATTGAAGGAAAAAAAGATAATTAAGATGAAATGCCTTATCTTGGCTAGTGGTCAGGGATTGCGATTAAAGGCCAAAGGGGATTCAAAACCCTTAGTTCCTCTTTTAGGTATGCCGCTTATTGAACGGGTAATTCTTACAGCACACAAAGCTGGCCTAACTGATTTTTATGTTGTTACAGGCTATGACGGAGAAAAAGTAAAAGAACATCTGGAAAAATTCAGCAAGGCAAGAAACATAAGCATTACAACCATAAATAATGATGAGTGGAAAAGAGAAAACGGCATATCTGTTCTAAAAGCTAAAAGCTTTATTAGAGAGAATTTTATTCTGTTAATGAGTGATCATATTTTTGATGAGTCAATATTAATTAAATTAAAAGATCAGAAAATAGCTGATGATGAAATCATGCTTGCAGTGGATTATAACCTTAAGGACAATAAATTTGTTGATGTCAATGACGCAACAAAGGTTAATGTTCAAAACAACAATATTGAGAGTATAGGGAAGAATATCAAGGAATACAATGCATATGATACAGGAATCTTTCTCTGTTCACCTGCAATTTTTAATGCTATTGAAGAGAGTTCAAACAAAGGTGATAGTTCTCTTTCAGGTGGAATAAGAATACTTGCCGGAAAGAAAAAAGCTAAAGCCTTTGATATTAAAAATAGTTATTGGATTGATGTAGATGATGAGAATATGTTAAAAAAAGCAGAAGATAAG
>JADFLA010000021.1 GCA_022564635.1 Nanobdellota archaeon
AATGATAATTCTTCTGACTTCGTCTCATTTATTGGTTCTGGTTCAGGCACAAGAGTTTCTTTAGGAATTTCACAAGATTTTCTAGTTTCGGAAACATTAGACTCTTCAGGGCACGGTGTACTTTGAGTATGTTGAGCAACCTTGATGAAATTACAATCTCTTATCTGAACATCTTTTATACAATCAGACCATTCATCACATTCCCAGTCCATGTTACAGGTATAGAAAGCTCCTCCCCCGCCTCCTCCTCCGCCACCGCCAGAACTACCGCCTCCTCCGCCTCCAGAGCCTCCTCCAGAACTTCCATCATCACTTGGTGGAGTTGGTTCATCAGGAGTTTCTTCAGTAGAGTAGGCACTAAATTGAGTTACATTAAAAATTAATGTTCCATCTGAATAATTTACTTTTTTGCAAATTGTAGAAGGACAAACTAAGTCATCTCTCATTATTCTTGGATTATCATATGTTAAATTATATAAATAAAGAGTAGCACTTTTGTTTAATGATGGAATAAAACTGCTATTTATTTCTATCCTGTTGTTATAAATTTTTACATATTTATTAATGTCTAATACTCCACTGAGATTTATAGATTCGGAAAACATTATCTTACCGGAAGTAACTTCTTCGAAAGTCAAATTTTCTATATTGGATATATTAGTTGTTGACAAATCCGTAGTGTCACCTGAAAAATTACCTACATCAACTAAGAAAAATTTTCTTGTAGGAAAAGTCCCTATATTACCAAAAGGGTCTTCGCAACTAATACTCCAATTATATTGTGAATTTTCAGTAGTTCCAATAGTTAGTTCCGATGATCCTTGACGTAAATAAGGTTTCCCATCATGAGTTTGACTGGCAGATATTTCTATTTGGGTAACATTAGTTAATTTATCATTAAGTATTATTGAACAGTTTGAATTTGAATCAAAATTATAATATGCCAACTCATAAATATAATATTCAAAATATATATTTACTGAAAAAGTTGAGTTTGCCGTATTGAAATTATAAACAGTGTCATCAAATGGACGAACGGATATAATCTCTGGACCAGTTCTGTCAAGAAATAGATATTTGGACCATGTTCCAGTATTATTAACAGTATCGTTAATTTTTAAACTAATTGTGTAATCATAATCATCGTAAGTGGAGGTATTCCAGGAATAAGAACAATTTCCACTTAAATAATCAATCGAGTATTCCGTTGTAGCTTTTTCACAAAACTCTATCCCAGAAAGGCAAAATTCACAAGAGTTATAGGCAGCAAAGCCATTCCCAGAATCAGAAAAATTAGCAAATAGGAATAAAGTGGTATTTGTTGTTATATTTGAAAGCGAAGAATCGTTTAATTCAATTACGGGTATACTATACTCAGAAAAAAAAGTAAGATAATAATCTGAAGGGTTTACGTCTCCTATTGTATCATTACATTTAAAGTAGTAATTATAGATTGCATTATCTTCTAAATTTATCGAAAAATTATGTAAGGTTGCATTAGTATTGTTAAATAAGGTCATATTGCTAAAATGTATTCCAGAAACATTTGAATATCTACATATAGATTGTGTATCTGTAGTTAAATTGACAGTAATTAGTTGTTTCCTATATATAGAATCATTTGTAGGATCCGCAGATTGAATAATTGCTGCAGGGCAACTATTATTATTAGAATAAAAAATATTAGGAACTATTTCTCTTGTGAAACTTGAAGTTTTATATTCAGAATAAGTATATCCTGTCTGAGTTACAGTTTTTACTAAACTACCAACAGGATCCCAACTTGGCTCTTCAGAATTTGTATTCACACCAGTCGATTTATTAGCATCAAAGCTAAACCTTACACATGACATCCCACCACTGCATGATTGATATCCAGCATTGCCACCATCAAATTGACTAATACATTCGATCCTTATACGATCATCATTAATTTCTAGACTACCACAAGGCCAACTATCAGACCCAGAATGATTAATTATAAAATTATAAGTTACATTATTATTATAATAACAAACATTATGGTAAGAATTATAATCAACAACTCTTCCAAAAAGTCCAGTAACTGATATAGAAAAGAATAACAAAAACATCATACTCAAAATAATAAATAATGGTTTTTTCATCATTTTTACTTTATTCATTATTTTTAAGCAAAAGATGGAAATCATTATTCAATCGTTACAATACAGTATAAAAACGCGTATACTTATTTAATACTTCCCTAAAAATCAAATAGCAATTACATTTATAAATAATATATATAACCCCTAGTAGAATATGAAAACCTATGTAATGATTCCAACCTACAATGAAAAAGAAAACATTGCAAATTTAATAAACAGTATTCTAAATTTAAAAATAAAAAATCTGCATATAGTTGTCGCTGATGACAACAGTCCTGATGGAACATGGAAAATTGTCAATAAAATCTCAAAGAAAAATAAGAATGTGCATTTATTATTGAGAAAAAAGAATAAAGGCAGAGGTTCTGGAGGAAGAGATGGATTTATTTATTGTTTAAAAAGTGGTGCTGATATTGTTATTGAAATGGATGCAGATATGTCTCACGATCCTAAATATATTCCACTAATGATAAAAGAATTAAATAATGCTGATCTAATTCTTGGCTCTAGAAGAGTAAAAGGAAGCAAGGAAATTGGAAGAAGTTTAATAAGAAGAATAATAACATATTTTGCTAATTTATATATAAATATAGTATTAGGATTAAATGTTAAGGACTGTAATTCTGGTTTCAGGTGCTATAGAAGAGAAACATTGAAAAAAATAAATCCTAGTAACTTAATATCAAAAGGCCCCGAAATAGTGCAGGAAGTTTTATTCAAGGCCCATCTAAGAGGCTTCAAAATAAAGGAAATTCCAATAACATTTATCAATAGAACAAAAGGAAAATCAAAATTGGGCATTAAACAACTAGCAATAGGTTATTTTATGATTTTAAAATTGAAATTTCTAAAATTGATTGGTGAGATTTTATGAGAATAGCAATTTTAACACCAACATTTGATTACTATAGCGGAATTGACAGAGTTGTGCAATTACAGGCAGAAGATTACGTTAAAAAAGGACACAAAGTTACAATTATCGCACTAGAAGCAAAAATAAAATCAGAAAAATATAAAATTGTAGAATTGGATATGCCTAAAAACAATACATTACAGAGATTGTATAGACTTTTTTTCTTCCTAGATGCAAAAAAAGTTAATTATTACAAAAAGCTAAAAAATTATGATATTGTGATTAGTCATTTCTACCCTATGAACTGGTTAGCATATTTAGCAAGGAAAAAATACAAGATAAAATACATTTATTTCAACCATGGAATTAACACAACTGGTTTATTAAATAATGTTTGGCAAAAATTATACATGAAATTATTCTCTTTTTTTACAAATATAACATTAAAAAATGTTGATGAAGCCTATTCTGTCAGCAAATACCTAAAAGATGATTTAAAAAAAGTATCTGGTTTGGATAGTAAAGTTGTATACAATAAAATTGACAAAAAAAGATTTAATAAAAAAGTAAAAGGTAATAAAATAATAAAAAAATACAATTTAAAAAATGATAAAGTTCTTCTCTATGTAGGAAGGATTGCTCCGCATAAAGGCATCCATTTATTAATACAATCATTTAACACTATAAAAAAACAAATTCCAAATGCTAAATTAATTATTGTTGGGAAACCTACATTTAACAATTATTTCAAAACATTAAAAAAAATATCAAACAAAGATGTAATTTTTATTGGTTTTGTTTCTGATGAAGAACTTCCTTATTATTATGCCGCTTGTAATCTTTATGTAACTGCTTCCTTATGGGAAGGTTTTAATATTCCTGCAGCAGAAGCCCAGGCTTGCGGAAAGAAGGTTGTTGCTTTTGACGTAGGATCGCATCCAGAGATTATAAAAAAAGGAATTTTAGTTAAAAATAAAGATTTAAATGAATTTGCAAATGCTGTAATTAAATTATTAAAATAAAAAATATAAAAATGGGCCTAATAAAAAAATTCAAAAGTTTTGATAATTTCACAAAACTAGCAATTATAATAATTTTAATGGGCATTATCTTAAGGTTTTCTTTGGTAATTCCTTACCATATTGCGGGAGATGCGTGCTGGCAAGTATCAAATGCCAGATTCATGGCAAATAATTTACAGTTCCCCCTTTATGAGCCACTAGGTAGGGAACAGCCTTTCTGGTCTCCTCCTGTGTTCCACATAATATCTGCCATATTTTATAAGGTATTTGGCATTTTTGGAACAGATGTTGCAGACTTCGGAATAAAGTTAGTCTCTCCTATATTCAGTTCCGCATCCCTAATTTTCATTTACTTGATTTTAAAGAATTTATTTGATAAAAAAATTGCCCTTTATGGAGTTATATTCGCCGCTTTTCTTCCAATAAGCATAGATTATGGAGTATTCAGTTATGCAGACAGTACATTAGTATTCTTTGTCGTTGCCAGTATATATTATACATTAAAAAACCGAATCATAATGTCCTCACTCGGTTTATCTTTATCAATATTGACCAAATATACTGGAATCCTTATAATCCCATTGATAATTTACATCATTTTTACCAAAAACAAAAAATCGTTTTTAAAAAAGTCAATCATAACCTTAGCCATAACGGCAGTAATAAGCTTGCCCTGGTACATAAGAAATTGGATTTATCTAAAAAATCCTGTATACCCTATATTAAATTCTGTCTTCCACGGGGTTAATATCGGATCAACTTATTCTGATTTTGATTTTTCAAAACTGCTTTCAATAAACTTCATTTTAGTTCCATTCTTTGAATTCTTTGGTGTTCCTGATGGTAATATTTCTAACATATTCTTTTTTGATATTCCATTCTTATTCATACTGTTACCAATATGGCTAACAGCTTCTATAATTTTTATTTCACCAATAATTTTTGGAATGAAAATGAATAAAGAAAACAGAAATATTGCGCTAATATTGCTTGTGCCATTCTTACTGGCAGGGCTACTTCATATTGTGAATGTAGGATGGTCCACAGGGAGAAGGCTTTTGCCGACAATTGTAATCCTAGCTTTTTTTTGGGGATATGGATTCCAAAAAGTAATAAAAAAGGTTAGATATAAAAATTTGATTTTTATTGCATTGACATTAGTTATCACAGGTTTTATGTTCATAGAATTTGTCAAAATAGGCCTTGCAGCCAAGGAATGGGGCACATATCAAGATGATTTTGACTGGGTCAAGCAAAACACGGAAAAAAATGCCATATTCATGGCAGGAGGCCAATGTTTATCTTATAACCTAAATAGGTTTTCCTACCAAGCAAGTTCATCTAACTTAAACAAAGCGGATTACGTTTGGGTGAATCAGGATTTTAAACTTGATAGAAGAACCCATGTAGATAATAACCTATTATCTGAAATAAAAGGTAAAAGCGAGATTGTTTACAAAAATGATAGGACTAAGACTGAGATTTATAGGATTAAACAATAAACTTTTTTTTGAACAGATATTTCTCCCTAAAAATTTGAAGAAAGAACTTTGTACTGGATTTTTTATACTTTTGAACGTTTCTTCTTTTCGAAAGAACTTTATAAAAATTAAAAATTATCCACAAAAGTGCCTTGATCCGTGCAAAAAATCCTGCAAAATCCAAAAAAAAGATATCTTTGATCATGGCAGCAACTCTCATTAACAAGACATAAGGTAAATAAAGAAGTATCCTTGATAATGGCATATTTTTAAAAAAAGAGGTCAACAAGTTTCTCTCCATAAGGTATGTTGTTTTTGATGATTTAAAGTAAGGTTTAGTTGTTACTGCATGCATATGGTAAATTACTGCATTCTCAACAAAAATTGTTTTTTTGCCTAAAAGCCTCACCCTCAACCCTAGATCAACATCCTCAGCATAAATAAAGTAATCAGGATCGAAGAGGTAGCCATAAGTATCAATTATTGTTTTTCTTATTAATCCCACTCCTAAATAGGGTATAACACAATTTTTAGATTTTTTATTTCCTTGGATATGTCCATTATAGAAAGCTCTTGACAACCATGTTCCTCCTGAAATTAATTTTCTATTGTAATAACCGATTAGTTTTGGAGCTGTCAATCCTATAGAATCGTCAGATTCCAGAATTTTGACAAGATTTGCAATGCATTTTTTTTCAATCTCCATGTCATTGCTTAAAAACAATATGTACTTTCCTCTGCAATATTTGAGTGCACTGTTCATTCCAGAATAAGCAAGATTGATCTTATTTTCAATAACTTTTACACTAGGATATTCTTTCTTTAAGAGCTGCCTACTACCATCAATAGAATTATTGTCCACCACTAATAGTTCATAATTCTTAAAATTTGACCTTTTTATAGAGTTTAGGATAGTTTTTAAGAATTGCTTTCCATTATAATTTACAATTATTATTGAAACTAAAATTTTTTTCATTTTAGGTTGCTTTGCCCTAAGGCAGAAGAAAATAACTCCCTATTTAAAATTAACTTATTTTGCGAAAAAAATATATAGAGACAAGACCATTAATGAGCGGGAACTATACTAAGCATCCTGTAGCACAACTTTACGAACAACGCATTGTTGGAAATATAGAAAATACTAAGTTAATACATGAAAATGTATTTTGTATATGAGTACATGCTGGTATAGGAGACGAAGAGAGAAATTATGTTATTTCCTGTTTTGAAGAGTTCTTTAATAAATACTAGATTCAATTATTGTCTTTTTATCATTTAATTTTATACTTTTCCCATTTTTTAGTTGAAAGACTCATATCTATGGTTAAAAGTGGACCTTCATAATCATTCAATGTCATCTTTCTCAAGTTTTTAGTGCCGGTTAATAACGCCAATTCATACATGCTCATTCTTTTGTCTCCCACAATATGTATTATGCCTTTTTCCTTCTTTTTGCAAACATAAGATATCCCTTTAGCTACATTATCGCTAAATAAATATGTCCCAAACCGGTCTATAAATGCTTCTGGATATTTCCATTGTTCTTTTGGCACAAAATTAGTCCTGATAATGCATGAATTATCATATTGTCTTACAACTAACTCTCCACACAATTTAGTAAATGAATAATAATTTTTTGGAGCAGGCACATCATCTTCAGTGTAAAATTTTTCATTTTCACCTGCAAAAACACAGGCTGTGGACATATAAATTAGGTAACAATTGTTATTCAATTTTTTTAGAGCATTTACTATATTTTGTGTACCTTCAACATTGGTAAGCCACGCTTTTTCCTTATCATCCTCACATTCTCTTATATCCACTAGTGCTGCTGTATGTATTAAGGTATTAGGCTTATAATCCTGTATAGTCTTATCAATAGCATCTTGATTAGCAATATCCATCTCTGCATGTGTCGGGAAATAAGCGTCTTTAAAAACAGTCTTTAATGATTTACCTAAAGCGCCACTCCCACCAGTAATTAAAACTCCCATATAGTAATAGAACACAATTACACTATTTAAAACTTATCTTAGTATTCTTATATGTTTCATCCAGAAACTATTTCCCTACGCATGCAAAGAAAAAGCCTAAGAAGGACGTAAGGAAAAAGAAGTGGAAAAGATACGAGAGAAGCCAAAAGGTTTGGTGTTGCAGAAATCAAAGGAGATAAGGTGATAAATGTTAAGGAAAAGCCTAAAAATCCGAAGACTAGTTATGCAGTAACAGGTTTCTATATTTACGACCTTAAGATTTTTGATATTATAAAAAAGCTCGAACCTTCTAAAAGGAAAGAACTCGAAATAACGGATGTAAATAACCATTACATTAAAAATAATGGAATGAGATTTTCTATAGTAAAGGGGGTTATGGAGTGATGCTGGAACATTTGATTCGCTGCTTAAAGCATCCGAACTAATAAAGAATCTAGAAAATAAAAATAAGAGGAAACAATTGTAAACAAACCCCCAATCAGAGATTGGGGGCATTCCCGGCTTATGCAGCGTAGCTTAAAAGGCTTTGTTGCTTGACTCTTGCTTCTCCATATTTCTGCTTCTTTATGTAGTTGATTGTGTTTTCGAAGTTCTTAGGGCTTCCTATGTAGTAGCTTGGATTCCACAAACCGCTGTCCCAGAAGTATTTTTTCTTCGCTTCTGGAAAATATTCGAAGAACTTCTTTCCAGTGTATCCTCTCAGCAACTTGGCTACTTCAGGCCTACTGTATAAGCAGATATCCGCCATGAAGTGGACATGGTTATTGTCAAAGCCCATTTCTCCTATTGGTATTTCTACGTTGTATGCTGCTTCTAATAGCAGAGTTCTCATTCCTTCTCTGTAGATTTCATCGTCAAAGATTGGATGGCAGTACTTTATTTTGAACTCGCAGTGTTGCCATGCTTCCCCGACTGCAGAGCTGTACCTAGTTGGGTTTTCTTTTCTCATATTTAACACCTCATAGAAAGCTTTTTATTGTTCCAACACAGCTACCGCTATGTTGGTTTGTATGTGGGTAGTGCGTAATACAACGCCTACCTTTTTATTCTTTAATTTCTATGCAGAAAAAGCTTGTTCTTGTTTCACCCACTGGTCAAAGACCAGATGGAACTCTTATATTAGAACTGATATGCCCTACAAGAAGCACGTTTTCGTTTGTGTTAATGAGAGAGAAACCTATGGAAAATGTTGTAAAAATGTAAATGGGGACAAAACTTTTACTGAATTAAAAGAATTTGTAATTAATAATGGCCTTACAAATGATATATGGGCCACTAAAACGGGATGCTTGGGATTTTACAATGATGTTGGATGCACAATTGTTGTTTATCCGGACAAGGCTTGGTTTATGCAGACTACTGTAGATGATTTACAGAAAGTTAAAGAATTTATTGTTGATGGTTTAAGATAAGCAAAACTTTTTAAAACTCTTATATTTTCATTATAATTCTTAAAGCAAGCGACAATTCCTTCGGAATTGCAATTCACGGGCCTGTAGTTCAGTCTGGTTAGAATGATCGACTGATAGCTATTATGGAAATCGATTGGTCCCAGGTTCAAATCCTGGCAGGCCCATAATTCTTTTGACTAAAATTGGACTCTATACAAAATGTCGATAAAAATCAAGTCTACAAAAAAAAGGGATTACTGCTCTATAAATTGATCATAAGTATATGAATCTGTTTTATAATATTTTGATTTTTTGTAAGGTACATTTCTCTTTGCATAATCGTTCTTTTTGTCCTCTTCAAATTGAGGTTCTTCTGTAAAAATATCATCAATAATTAAATTATAAGTAATCGAATTAATGTCATCAATATTATATTGAAATAATTTATCAAAAATAAATAATAAAAATGGACCATCTAGTTCATACTTAATGATCTGATTTATTGCACTATCCCTTAAAACAAAGTCAAAAGTATTATCTCTTACAATTAATTCTTGGTCCTTACAAAGCCCTATTTGAGTGACATTGTGATATGATTGATCTCTAGGCCAAATTATTTCGTAAGGTGATATAGTGTGTAAGGCACATGCATTCCAATTATATTCTCCATCTTCAAGAGGAGTTTCAGGATCAACTATCAAGGAAAATTTTAATGATTCAATTTTTCCTTGATCATCTTTAATTGGTACTTCCTTAATATCAATAATATTTATATCAACCTTGATGAATTTATTGCCTGAACATCCATACAATATTAATAAAAAAATAGATATTATCAATATAGTAAAATATTTCATGTACATATAATATTAAAATGAGTCTTAATAAACTTTACTAACGGAAATTGATAAAAAATACCCAAATATTTTTCACTACCCAAAAAGTTTAAATATGAGTTATTATTTTATAATAAGAACAAGAATGGAAAGGAGGATTTGAGGGTGAAAAAAGAAATTTTTATTGCATTAATGGTTATTTCTATGTTTTTTATTAGCGCATGTGATGTCTACAATACTCTATATGTAAGACAAGGAGAAGGAGAAGCTGTAGAAGTTCCCGAAGGAGAAATAATGGTAGAGGGAGAAGAAGAAAGTGTGGAAGAAGAAATGGAGGATATAACAGGAATCATAGAAGAAATTGAAATCAGCATTGAAGAGGAAGTTGAAGAAGAAATGGAAGAGGAAGAAATCCCAGAGGATGCAACTGTTATAATTGTGGAGGAAACCGAAACTATAAGCTTAGTTACTCAAGCAGAAGACCCTGATGCAGATGTTTTAATTTTCACATATACAAGTCCTTTGGATGAGGAAGGTGAATGGCAAACGACTTATGGTGATGCTGGAGAGTACACAGTTACTGTAACTGCGAGTGATGGGGAGCTTACTGCAAGTAAAGAAGTACTAATTATAGTAAATAGAAAAGAAGAATCTCCTACACTTGATAGCTTTAGTCCTGAAGATACAGCTATAGAGATTGATGAAACGGATACAGTAACATTCGATGTTTTAGCGTCTGATTTAAATAATGATATATTAAGTTATATATGGAAACTTGATGGTATAGATACTGTTGATAGAAGTTCTTACGAATACCAAACAACATATGAGGACTCTGGATCACATACTGTAAAGGTTATTGTATCAGACGGTATGTTTGATACAGAAAAGATATGGTCGGTTACTGTAAATAATCTAAACAGAGAACCTGTGCTCGAGGAAATAGATGATGTGGAAGTAAGGGAAACGGATATAGTTGTAATTGAGTTGGAAGCTTATGATGATGATGGTGATGAGCTAAGCTATGAAATTGATGATGAAAGGTTTGTGCAGGATGAAAATATATTTACATGGGAAACAACTTATGATGATGCTGGAGAACATTTAGTAACAGTAACAATATCTGATGGTGTAGATTCCACAACTCAAGAGATTACAGTAACAATAGAAAATGTTAATAGACCACCAGTAATACTTGACATAGTCCAAAAGTAATCCCCCTTCATTTAGTTGTGCACTATAGTCATAATGTGTAGGGGTGGGCACATATTGATGTATAACACTAATGGGGAGGTCAAAAGTATTTGGTGCTTAGCCAAATACTTACCTTTTTTAAAAATGAAAAATGAAGAAAATAATAACATTATTTCTGATATTTTTCATTAGTTCTATTTATACAGCCAGTTCTTTAAAAACTTTTGAGATTGATGAGACGGAAAAGCTCAGTTTAGGCCTTAAAACAGATGATCCTGATGCTGACGTGCTTATTTATACTTTTACAGAGCCTTTGGATGAGAATGGTGAGTGGCAAACCACTTATGGAGACGCTGGTGAGTATAATGCTGTAATTACAGTAAGTGATGGCGTAAATGTGGTAAGTGAAGATGTTTTGATAATAGTTAATAGAAAGGAAGAAAAACCAGTTATAGATAATTTTTCACCAAAAGAGGATTCTATAACTATTGATGAAGGAGGTAATATAAAATTTAGAGTTGATGCTTCTGATTTGAATAAGGATGAATTAACATATAAATGGTTAGTAAATGATGAAGTTGTTTCTGACAACAAAGAATTTCTTTTTGAGACGGGCTATGATGATAGTGGAGAATATAATATAAACGTAATTATTAGTGATGGAACTTCTGATGTAAATAAAGAATGGAATGTTAATGTTAAAAATGCTGATGTTGACAATATTTTAAATCAGATTGAGGATGTTTCTGTTATTGAAGGAGAAACAGTAAGTTTAAAATTGCCTGATTTTGGGAAATATGGATTAAGTTATAAAATATCTGAGCCTTTAGGTAATAAGAATAAATGGAAAACCGGTTTGGATGATGATGGAGAATATATAGTAAAAATAACAGCAGAAGGCAAAGGATTTAAAGCAGAAAAAGATGTAAAAGTTACAGTATTAAACAAGGATAGAGCTCCTAAGTTAGTTGGTTTGAGAAATGTGAGGGTTAACGAAAATGAAGAGGTAATAATAGAGTTAAAAGCTGTTGATGAAGATAATGATGATATAATTTTATCTGCCCAGGATATGCCTCAAGGTGCAAAACTAGAAGATGATAGGTTTGTATGGACTCCAAGTTATGATTTTGTGCAGAAGAATAATGCTTTTGATTATATTCTGGAAAGGTTTAGGTTATTAAGAAGAAGCGTAAATGTTGTTTTTGTAGCCCAAAGTAATGACTTATTTGATGAGAAAAATGTCAGGATAACTGTAAAGGATGCTAATAGGCCTTTTGTTTTAGAAAGGTTGCGAGATATAGAAGTTGATGAAGGCCAAACAATTTTTATTGATCCTAGATACAATGATCCTGATAATGATAGGGTATCATTTTCATATTCAGGATTTATGAATCGTAATAAGAAAGATACTAGTTTTGATGATGCAGGAGAATATATTGTCAAGGTTGTTGCAACAGATGGCTTTCATACACAAACAAAGTTTATCAATATTAAAGTTAATGATGTAAATAGGAAACCTAAATTTGATGCTATTAATGATATTGAGGTAAAAGAAGGAAATGAAGTAAAGATAGAATTAAATGCGGTTGATCCAGATAATGATGCTATTAGATTTTCAGTAGGAAATTTGTCAGTAGGTGAGCTTAAAGACAATCTTTTTGTTTGGAAACCGGGGTTTGATGTTGTTAGTGGGATTAGTAAAGAATTTTCTTTAGATTTTATTGCTACTGATGGTGTTGATGAAGATATGCAGAAAGTTAAAATTACGGTTCTGAATGCAAATCAGGCTCCAAAAATAATTGATTTTAGTAATAATTTAATTGCTTTGAAAGATAATCCTGT
The DNA here is from genome assembly GCA_022564635.1 of Nanobdellota archaeon. Lineage (GTDB taxonomy): Archaea > Nanobdellota > Nanobdellia > Woesearchaeales > GW2011-AR4 > JACPJP01. The sequence continues at coordinate 12,740 of JADFLA010000021.1, forward strand.
GCTTTTTGAAATAAATGCAGTTGATTCAGATGGAGATAAGTTAACTTATTTATGGAAATTTGGATTCTTTAGTAAATATGAAGGTGAAAATCAACATCAAAGGATATTTACTTCGAGTGGAAGTAAAAAGGTTGAGGTTATTGTTTCGGATGGTATAGATAGTGTTAAGAAAGTTTGGGATGTTGAGGTTGTTTAAAAGTTAGATATTTTATTTTTATAATTTTTCTATTTTATTTATTTTTTAGATTATTAATCCTTCCAATTTTAGGCCTCGCCATTGCGCTCGGCATTTATGGGTATACACCACGAGAAGAACCCGCAGGCCAATGTTTGCGGGGCTATCTGTAAAAAATGTTAATAGAAATTTTAAAATTTAATTATTTCTCATAATCTGAAGAGTTCTCTAGAAACCATTCATGACTAAATTGGTGTTCTCTTACATCCTCGCCAGTTATGGTAACTAGAACACCATCAACTTTAGAATGAGGAAGAGGTTCACCGGTATTAATATTAAATGAATCATATCTTTTTCTCATGCCTAATACTTCGTATTGTTTGTCTCTCATAATTAGGTGTGCAAATATATTCTGAGGACTCAAAACCCAATCTGGCTTAAAGCTAACATATTGACCTAGATCGCCCACTAGTCTCTGTAAGTCTACTGTTTGTGTTTCATGTTTTTCTAATGTAAGTTGCATTGTATTATCAGTTAATAAGCTAATGATAAATATTTTATAAATCTTTTCCTTCTCTAAGCTATAACTCTGTCAAAAATATTTTTTAAAATCTTCCAAAACGACAAATTTATATTAATTATAATTCTATTTTCTAATGCCAAATAAAAAGAAAAGGTTTATATATCTAACTTACTAAGTAACTAGCTATGACAGAAACAGTAACTATTCCAAAGGAAGAGTATGAAAAATTAAAAAAGAAAGAAGAAGTAGATACAGAGTTACTTGAAGACATAGCACATGGAATAAAAGATGTTCTTACTGGAAAAATAAAAGAAGTTTAGAGATTGTTTAGTATTTTTTCTAATTGTTCTTTAAAAACGTCTAAATTAGCTTTGATTAAATCAATGACATTCTGTTGTGCTTTCTTATCGCTTATAGTAATAAGAAAAATAGCTTTATGAAATTCATAAACCAAGAAATACAATCTCTTTCCATTAAATTTCTTTTCTCTGAAAAAATCATAGCCAAGTGGCTTTCCACCATATGGACTTTTTTTTAACTCTTGTTCAATATTTTTTATCCGTTCTTGTTCTTTAGAACTAAGCTTTTTAAGTTTCTTTTCATACCAATCTGTTCTAAATACTCGAAACATAAAAATATTATATTTAGCTTACTATAAAAATTTTCCTACTTATATTTGAATGGAATTGTTAATCAACAACTTTATAAATTTATAGATTACCCTCGTTCTTAATGCCTAATAAAAAAATTTCTTCTACAGGAAATGCTGCTTTGGATTTAGCTTTAGACACAATAAAAATAGGTAAACAAGCATTGGTTTTTGTGAATACAAAGAGGAGTGCTGAGAAAACAGCTGAAGATATTTCTAAAAAGGTGAAAACCGATAATGAAAAACTTGTTGAATTAAGCAGAGATGTTCTAAAGGCATTATCGAGCCATACAAAACAATGTCAAAGGTTAAGTGATTGTGTAAAGAAAGGCATTGCATTTCATCATGCTGGTTTGGTTGCAAAGCAAAGGGAAATAATAGAAGATAATTTTAGGAAGGGAACTATAAAGATAATTTGTTGCACGCCAACGCTTTCATACGGCCTAGATCTGCCAGCATTTAGAGCAATAATTAAGGATTTAAGGAGGTATGGACCTAGGGGTATGGCCTATATACCTGTTTTGGAGTATCTGCAAATGGCGGGTAGGGCTGGTCGTCCAAAATTTGATAAAACCGGAGAAGCAATTTGTATTGCTATTAGCGAGAATGAGAAGAAAAAATTACATGAAAAATATGTTTTAGGCCAACCAGAGGATATTTATTCTAAATTAGCAGTAGAACCAGTATTAAGAACTTATTTGTTGAGCTTAATAGCTGCTAATTTTGTAAATACAAAGAAAAATATTAATAGCTTTTTCAGTAAAACTTTTTGGGCTTATCAATTTGTTGATATGGATAAATTAGTTGTTATAATAGACAAAATGCTGGATTTACTGGATGAATGGAAATTTATTCAAAGAGAAAAAGGAGATTTTACAAGTGCAGATAAAATTGATGATGATGAAAGAATAAAAGCAACCTTAATGGGCAAAAGAGTTGCTGAACTGTATATAGACCCTTTAACTGCAAATTTCTTTATTACTTGCTTGAGAAATGCTTCTGACAAAAAAATAAATGAATTTTCATTTTTGCAGATGATAAGCCATACTTTGGAGATAAGGCCTTTGTTAAGGGTTGGAGTCAAAGAACAGGATAAGATACAGGAAGAGTTAGTTAAGTATTATGATTTATTGTTGGAAAAAGAGCCATCAATGTATGAACCAGAGTATGAGGATTTTGTTAACAGCATTAAAACTGCTTTAATGTTTAATGAATGGATAAATGAGAAGAGTGAAGAATATTTATTGGAAAATTACAATGCAAGGCCTGGAGAGTTAAGAAGTAAATTAGATATAGCTGATTGGTTATTGTATGCAAATTCGGAAATAAGCAGGATATTGCATTTTCAGCATTTGAATAAAGAAATTGTAAAATTGAGGTTAAGGTTGAAGAATGGTATAAAAGAGGAATTATTGCCATTGATAAAGATACAAGGAGTAGGAAGAGTAAGAGCAAGAAGATTATTTTTTAATAAAATTAAAGATGTTGGAGATGTTAAGAAAGCAGATGTTACTAAATTAGTTCAAATTTTAGGCAATAATGTTGCTTTAAGCGTTAAGAAGCAGGTTGGTCAAGAAATAAAGGAAGTTCCCGCTGGTAAAAGAAAAGGGCAGATAAGTTTGGGACGATATTAAACAATCTTTATAAATTCTTCATTAATCCATTTAACTATGCCCCTATATTTCAGCGGAACAACTGCTTACGCGGTTGACACGTAGGTGCGACATTCGGTTTCATAGAAACCTCAGTCCCACAAACTGCCCCTATAGTTTAGTGGATCAGAATGCGAGGTTGCGGACCTTGTGACCCGAGTTCGATTCTCGGTAGGGGCATTCTATTATCTTACATTACTTACTATATCAAATTCGTCAGGGATATTCCCATCTATATCTTTAAAGTAGCAATGGGCTTTATTTTTTATTCCATTTTCATTGAATATACAAAATAGTGCTCCGTAACTAGCGTTTTGATCAGAAGTGTAAACAGTTGCCCACCAGTCATTAGCAGCAAGCTCGTCATTCTGAACTCTTATGCTATAACCACCTAAACCAGATACAAAAGCAAAAGTTTTACCTTTTTCAATGTGTAATATATTTGAAGTAGAATCGATGTTTTGGGTTTTAAAATTGTCCATGAGATGTGTCCTCGAGTATGAATGCTCGTGTCCTGTAGCTATTATTGCTCCACCTTTACGGCATTCTTCATAAGGCTCCCAGCCAACCTCATCTTGTTTATGTCCAACTTGCATCAAACCTTGATTTTTATGCCATGAACATATCCTCCAAATGGATTTATCTTTAGCTAGCTGCTCTCTAATGTAAGAATCATGATTTAAATCTTTAGTGCCAGCACCCGATATTATTAAGAAAATTCCCTTATAAGTACAAGCTGACTTAACACCTAAATTACCAACACATTTTGCATCAGTTTTGTTCAATCTAACTTCTAATTTTTGTTGATAATCATCCCAAGCAGCAACATCATGATTGCCTATTGATGCAAAATAAGGGAAATCTGGACCAAGAATATCATTGATCTGTTGATCCCATTCATCTGGATCATTTTGGTAATCAAAATCTCCTTGGTGTAGGACCATATCCGTATCTTCATCTTTTATTAATTGAAGAACATTTCTAGAATTGTCATTTAAACCTTGATCACCAATAAAAGCAACTTTGAAATTTAATGGTATGATACTTTTATTTTTTATCTCAAAAAATTGATAGGTAATAAGAATAGGAATCAATACAAACAAGAGAATTAAAATTAATATTTTTCTGGTCTTCATAATGCTTATATTAAATATCGAAGAAAATATAAACGTTGCTATTATTCCAAGAAGAGGATATTACGTAAAAATACAAAGATGTTTTAAAGAGTGTATGGAAATGAAAAATTTAATCATGGTTGGGTATTCCTTATTATTTGTCCTAATAGTTGTTCTACTATTATTTGATAGTCCAGGCTATTCTGCTGCTGATATAGATAGGTTTACTATTACAAGATATCTAGAAAATCCACAAAAATATGGTGGAGTAAAATTGGAGAATTTCGGAAGAATTGTGAATATAAGCCAAGATCATTTTTATTTTGATATTGGCAGCATGGATTTAAAGGTTTTTGGTTCGGGCATTAAAAGACCGGTTTTAGGAGAGCTTGTTGTTTATATTCACTTTAATAAAAATGGCAGAATAGAAATGATTGATAATCATACCTATGATTATAATTATGTTTTGTATGGCATTTCATTTTTTTCTTTGATAGTATTCATTATAATATTCTTTAAGGAATGGAAATTTACACGGAGAAGATTTGAAGATGCCTGATTTGCTTTCCCATCTTATTATAGGACTTATACTAGGAGAGATATTTAATATTAGGAAAAAAAGTCTTGTTGTTTTAGGTGCAATAGCGCCAGATATATTGTCAAAGATACCATTGCTCTATTTTTACATTGGAATCCCTCCACCCATATCATTTACTCCTTTCCACACACCATTCATGTGGCTTTTGTTGAGCATCTTAATTGCACCCTTATTCAAGCATGACAAACTCAAAACCATTATTTTCATTAATATGGGTACAATGAGCCATTTCCTATCTGACCTAACCATGAAACATTTTACAGTAGTAGGAACTAGGTTATTCTACCCAATCACAAATGCCAATTACACATTTAATTTGATATGGCCTGAGCAATCTTTTTATATTTTGATCGGAAGCTTGTTGGTTTATCTTTTTATCAGAATCATCAAAAAAAATATTAGTATACCTAGTAAATTAAGGTTTTGGTGAAGTGAAACCTTTATAATTCAGAAGCCTGCTCTCCATTCTTGCCCCAATTATCCTTGGGCACATCATTTAATATTATCTCAATTCTGTCAACCTCAATTCCCAAAGAATCTGCTACAGCCTTTGATACTGATTGAATTAATTTTCTTTTTGTTTCTTTATCACGGCCTTCCCACATATCTATTCTTACTACTGGCATTTTACTTCCTCCATTTTGAAATTATCTTTTATTAATTTAAATTAATTCTCAACCACTATCTTAATCTTAGTCCTTTTAGGATTAAAGGGTTGCAAATCAACTAATTTATAATTCTTTATTCCTTTTGCTTCAGCATATTTTTTTGCAGCTTCTTCTGACTTAAAGGTTTTAGGTCTTTTTTTTCTGCTTTTTTTAGTGCTGCTAAACATCCTAAGTTTTCTCTTAATTCTTGTATGTACTTTTGGCATCTTAAACACCTACCTGGGCTTCTGACAAACCTTTCCTTTCTCTTATTTGTTTTGCTATCTTTTCTTGTAATTCTTCTGGAAGCTTTTCAAACATCTGGTCTACTAAAGACGAATTTCCTCTGCCACCAGTAGCAGACCTTAAGTCAGAAGACCAACCAAACATTTCTCCAACTGGAAGCTTTGCTTTTATTATTGATAACTTTCCCTCTTGTTGCGCATCCAATAACTGGCCTCTTTTATTAGAAATTAATTTTGAAATTTCTCCTAAAAACTCGGATGGTGCTTCTATTCTATGGATTTGGTAAGGTTCAAACATTAATGGTCTAGCTGTCATCATAGCTCCCCTAATACCTTCCCTCACAGCTGGATAAACTTGTGCTGGTCCTCTATGAATAGCATCTTCGTGCAGTTTCATGTCCGTCAACATAACTTTAACCTTTACGCAAGGCTCCTGGGCCAACGGACCCTTTTTCATAACATCCTCAAACATGTCCAAGAGCATCTCTATAACTTCTCCAACATGAACCTGGCCTCGGGTCATATCCAAAAACATATTGCCTTTGAAAATGTCCTTTACCTTTAATGCTGTTTTGCTGTTCATTCCGCACTCTACAAGCTTGTCTCTTAGCTCCAAATCTTTTTTCTTAATCCTTCTTTCGAGGATTTCTCCCTTTTTTATTGCATTAAAGATGGAATCTTCTAATGGTTCTACTTTGAAAAAGAATAGATTATGCTTGTTAGGGGTTTTTCCTGCAATCTCTTGAGAAGGCTTTGTTATTGTTTCCCTATATACAACTATCGGAGGGCTAGTTTGCACTTCTACACCTTTTTCTGTCCTTATCCTGTTTTCTATAACTTCCAGATGAAGTTCGCCCATGCCGTGCATTAGGTGTTCTCCTGTTTCTTCATTAATCTCAATCTGGATTGTAGGATCTTCTTTACCAACCATTCTCAGGACTTCAATTAATTTTGGCAGGTCGCTGGGTTGTTTTGCTTCTATAGCCTTTGTGATAACGGGTTCAAAAATATGGGTTATTTTTTCTATGGGTGTCTCAACTTGTTCTAAAGTTATTGTTTCTCCTGCATATGCCTTTACTCCTGCTACGCCTACAAAATTTCCTGCCGGTACATTATCAACAATTTCTCGTTTTGCCCCGTTATATATGAAAACTTGTTGTATCTTCGAGTCTTGCTTCAATCTATTTAAATAAACACCTGTCCCTTTTTTTACTGTTCCTGAGAAAACTCTTCCAGCAGAAATTTCACCTGCTTGCGGATCAATAACAATTTTTGTTATGACAAAATATAAAGAACCGTTAGGATCACACTTTACCAAAGATTTACCGTCCTCACTTTCTAAATCCCCATGCCATATGATTGGTATTCTATAGGCTTGTGCATCTACTGGATCAGGCAAATGCTGTATAACCATGTTGAGAACCACTTCATGCAATGGTGCTTTATCTGCAAGTTTCTTGTATTTTTCATCCTGGGATTGGTAAGCATCTATAACATCCTTAAATGTAATTCCTTTTTTCTGCATGTAGGGTATGGACAAAGCCCAATTGTGGAATGCACTTCCAAAACAAACAGAGCCATTCTGGACGTTAACTTGAAATTTTTCACCATAATCTTTAGGCGCAATTTCCTTGATAAGTTTGTTTATAGAGGTTATTATTTTTAAAAAACGTTCCTGCATCTGATCTGGTGTTAGTTGCAGTTCTTTAATCAATCTGTCAACCTTGTTTATGAATAATGTGGGCTTTACAAGTTCTCTTAACGCTTGTCGCAAAACCGTTTCTGTTTGGGGCATGATGCTTTCTACCGCATCTACAAGAACAACAGCGCCATCTGATGCACGCATTGCTCTGGTTACATCTCCACCAAAATCAACGTGTCCAGGGGTATCTAATAAATTAATCAAGTATTCATTATTTTCAAAATTATGGACCATAGAAACAGCGGCTGTATCAATTGTTATTCCTCTTTCTTGCTCATCCGCATGAAAATCTAATTTTAGGGCTTTACCGGCATCTTCCTTAGACATCATCCCAGCTCCTGCTAGCAAATTATCAGAAAAAGTTGTTTTGCCATGAACTCGGAGTTAAGTTTAAACTTAAACTCTATCGATATGGGCACAAATTACAATATTTCTGATGTTTGTGGGTTTCTGCATAATCCGCATAACGCGGTCAACCATTTTCTCAGCCATTATTGATTTACCTCCAATAATTTTTCAAAATAATATATTTACTTAGTTATGTACTACAATTATCAAGTGTTGGGTGGGTAAATAAAGTTGTATAACACCAATGGGGAGGTCAAAAATAGCCGAAGGCTATTTTTTCCAAAAATATTCTACTTTCTTTACTTCTTTAGATTCAGTTGGATAAATCGTTTGTACTAACTCTTTTGGTCTGAACCATAATTTTATTTCTCTTTCTGCTTCTTTTTCATTTTCTGAAGCATGAACAACATTTTCAAAAACACCTTTGCTTGTTATTCTTCCATATTTTCCCCTTATAGTTGTAGGTTCTGCTTTTTCTGGATCTGTTGAACCAATAAATCTTCTTACTTTATTAACTGCATTTTCCCCCTGATAAATTAGAGCTAATACTCTTTTAGTATGGTATTCTCCCATTATGTATTTTATCAGCTCATCAAAAAATTTTTCTTCTTTTAAATGCTGGTAGTGTTCTTCTGCTAGTTCTCTAGTTACCTGAACAATTTTAGCACCTACAATTTTTAAACCAGTATCAGATAGTTCGGTAATTATATTGCCTGTTAAGGATTTTATCAGTCCGTCAGGTTTTATTAAAACCAAAGTTTGTTGTTTATTTCCTTTTTTCATATCGACCGCTCCATTTAGTTGTTATAGGTTTTCTTCTTAACTTTAGCATGTTTTTCTTACACTTTGATGAACAGAAATATAATATTTTCGCATCTTTTTGGACATACATCTTTCCTGTTCCTCTTGGAATATTGATACCGCAAAAAGTGCATTTTGGCATTTAACCTAAACCTCTTCCTGATTTCTTTAATCTTCTTGCTTCAATTTCAGTTTCTCTTAGCATTAAAATATCATTTACTTGTATTGGTCCTCTAACGTTCCTTCTTAGGATTTTGTTTTTATCTCGGCCATCTAAGACTCTGCATCTAACCTGAATAGCTTCTCCTCTAGTCCCTGTTCTTTCTATAATTTCTTCTACTTTAGCTGGAGTTGCATATGAAAAATTAACAGTTCCTTTTTTTTCCTGTTGTCCTGGTCTTCTTTCCTTGCTTTCTCTAGCTACATCTCCTTTTCCCGGTTCTTTTTTTTCCTTTTCCATCTTATTATTGCTTTGATTTTGTCAATAGTTCCTTGATTAAGTTCTTAGATTCTCCTTCCTCTGTTACAGCAACGCTTCCTGTACCTACTTGTATTCCAGAAGCTGCTCCTAACTCTTCCTTGCTCGGTACTGTAAAACAAGGAACATCTTTCTCTTCAGCAATTATCGGTATGTGCATTATTATCTCCGGTGGATTTACATCTTTAGCTATTGCAACTAATTTAGCTTTTCCCTTTTCAATTGCTTTTGTTGTCTCATTAGTACCTTTCATTATTTTACCGGTTGATTTTGCTGTCTCTATAATTTCATATACTTTATCTACTAATTCCTTTGGAACTTCTATAGATGCCATTTTGTTTTCCTCCGACTATTTTTGCGAGGAGGTGCAGAAAATCTATGATTTTCCGGTTCCTCCATAAGTTTAATTAATTGAGGTATTAAATCAGAATTTAAACCTCACTCAGGCTCTTAAGCCCTCATCAATCATAGGTTCAAGAAAGAATAGCTATTTTGTTTAAAAATATTGTGGTTTTAAATCATGTTATCTATTTGTTGTTGAGTTAGTTTTTCCCTTTTTAGAGATTCTGATTCGTAATCTGTATGAATGCCGATGTCTTTTAGATTTATGCCTAGCGAAAATAATCCTCTCTTTGCCCTAATAGCGCAATAGTATTCTCTGGCTTGTCTCTGCTCAATTGGTTTATCTTCTACTAATTTTAAAACCTCTTTATAGTTCCTCACAGCTTCATCAGATTCACCTAAAAGGTTTCTAGTATCACCTATATGAGTATAAGATACTGGATTATCTGGATTAATCTTTATTGCTTTTTCAAAATCAGCTATAGCATCACGCAATTTTCCAGATTTATTAAATATACCTCCTCTAACTAAATAAGCATCAATGTTTCCAGGTCTTAAATTTATTGCACTTGTTAAATCTTCTAAAGCTTCATCAAACATTCCAAGTTCACTTAATGCTGATGCTCTGTTTGTATAAGCATCACAAGCCAATACTGGTTCAGAATTACTATCAATTACAGTGGTGTAATCATCAACAGCATCTTGATATCTTTTCATATGAAGGTATATTGTTCCCCTGAGATGGATTGCAAAGCCACCCATAGTTTCAAAATCAATTAATTCATCTACATATTCAAGTGCTTCATTGTAATTACCTAAGTTAAGAAGTGTATTAGCCAATTTAATAAATCCGATTGTTGAACTAGGATTATTTTCGATCTCAGATAAAAAATTTGCAGCAGCGAGACCTAACTGAATTTCTTTATTTTCTTTGGATATGTCGGATCTAAATGCTTCTTGTTCGTGTTCTTCTCCTTTTCTTAAAAAATCTTCTAAATCCATGAAATTTCTAGATATTATTAGTTATATATTAATATTATGGTATGGGTTGAATTTTAACAGCATTTATAAATAAAAATGCATTACTTAACTATATGAAAACAATATTTATGCATGCAAAATACACTGGAAAAGTTGATTTAAATAAAATTGAATTAGATAAATTGCCTAAGAAACTAGGAATAGTTACAACAACGCAATTTCTTGACAATATTAAAGATATTATTAATTATTTGAAAAATAATGGAAAAGAAGTTTTTATTGAAAAAGAAAAACAAAGAAATGAAGGGCAGTTGCTTGGTTGTGATGTTGGAGCAGCTAGTAAAATACAAGATAAAGTTGATGCTTTTTTTTATGTGGGTTCTGGTGAATTCCATCCTTTAGGAGTTGCTTTGCAGACAAATAAAGAAGTTTTTACATTTAATCCAGTTTCTAGTGTATTTTCCAAATTAAATAAAGATGAAATTGAAAAATATAAAAAAACTAAGAAAGCGAATTATGTTAAATTTTTACATGCTGATAACATTGGGATTATGGTTTCAGTAAAACCTGGACAATATAGCTATAAGAAAGCATTGGAAATTAGAGAAAAATTAGAGAAAAATGGAAAGAAATGCTTTATTTTTGTTTTTGATACATTAGATGCGAATGAAATTAATAATTTTCCTTTCATAGATTTTTGGGTTAACACTGCTTGTCCTAGAATTGCTGATGATAAAGATAAAAGTAATGTTATTGATATGAGTGAGTTGAGTATCACCTTTCAATAACCTTTACATCATCTGTTAAATCGATGATTTTGCTTGATTGGCCTTTCTTAATACCTTCGTAGACTATAAAATCAACCCTGCTTTTTATATCAGCATCTAAATCATCTAATGAAGTCATGGGATCGTTTCCGCTTTTATTTGCTGATGTTGTTACAATTGGTATATCAATTTCATTTATTATGTTACTGAACCAATGATCCGGAATCCTAATGCCTAAGGTATCTATTCCCGGAGCAACATTATCAGCAACACATTGTTTTTTTATTTTCAGAATTAAAGTGTAAGGTCCCGGCAGTCTTTTTACCCAGTCTTTTACGTTGTCATTCACAACAAAATTTTCATCTATCCATTCTTTACTTGGAGCAATAACAGAAAAAGGATTTGTTTTTCTTTGTTTTATTTCTCTTATCTTTTCAACTGCTTCCTTATTTGTTGCATTGCAACCAATACCATAGATTGTATCAGTCGGGTATATAAAAACAATTTGGTTTTCAATTAAACTTGTCCTAATTACATCTTTTTGGTTCTCAAATTCTTCCTTGCTTAAAACCCTCATAGAAAACAGGATTTTTGGTAGTGTTTTTATATTTTGTGTTAAAATTAATTTCTTGAACTGTCGTATAACAGATCAGGCTGTCCCACAATTCATAAAATATAAATACTAGTTCTCGTCTAAAAATAGCATGATTGTCGTCTAAAAAAGAGGTGATAAAATGGCATACATAAATTCTTACAAAGACCAGAACTGGCTAATACCACGATCAATTCGCGATATGATTCCCAAGAATCATATCTGTTACTTAGTAGAGGACT
>JADFLA010000065.1 GCA_022564635.1 Nanobdellota archaeon
TGAGATGAATCTTGCATGTATTGCTCATAATCTCCAAAAAATTTGGAGATTATCACAGGCTGACGCCTGCTGAACTTATTTTATCACATAGATCTAATCAGAAAAAATAATTGCGGGACAGCCTCTGCTGTTAAATACCCCGAGCGGATTTTTATTGAAAATAAAAAATGTAGCGAGAGTGCAACGTGGTTGAGTACCGCAGTTCACGAAGTGAACGAGGAACGGAGAAGTTTTCAAAAATCCGTTTTAAGGGCGAAGACCCTCAAAGTAGAAGAAGTTAGAGGTTTTGGGCATATTAATAGAAATGTTTATATATGTGGTATATATACTTATATACGTGATGTAACATGGTACAAGCTGTAATAAACATTGATGAAAACACCAATCGGGTGTTAAATATTGTAAAAGCAAAATTTGGGCTTAGAGATAAATCTCAGGCTATTAATTTAGTAGTTAATGAATATGAAGAAACATCTCTTGAACCAGAATTAAGGCCTGAATATAAAATTAAGTTAAACAAAATTATGAAAGGCAAGCATCTTTCTAGAGAAGAATTGGAGAAAGAGGTAGCATAGATGTATGCAGATTCCTACAGTGAAGAAATAGCTAGGAAGTTATCCAAACTTAAAAAGAAGGATCCAATCCATTATTCAAAAGTTCGTAAGAAAATGAATTCAATATTGGCAGAGCCAACCCACAGCTACAAATTCTTAACTAAAGATATGAAAGGAATTAATCGGGTTCACTTAGGTCATTTTGTATTGGTTTTTGTAATCGACCATAGAAATAAGATTGTATCTTTTGAAGATTATGACCACCACGATAATATATATGGATAAAGCCCAAAACCTCCTTATCATTTTTAGGATTTTTGAAAATTGTATTTAACGGTGGAATTTTATGAAGTTTTTTCCCTCAAAAAATTGCCCTCAAAGTTTGAGGTACACCGCAAACTTTAGAGTTGGCAAATTTTTCAGAGCTGGAAAAAATTTGGGAGAGGAACTGCAAGTTCCGAACCATAAAATTCCTGTTAAACGACCCGAGCGGAATTTTTAAAGAATTTAAAAATGGAGCGAGAGTGCAACGTGGCAAGCGAACGAATGAAATTCGTGAGCGCAGACATTTTGAAACCGTGCCCATCTAGTGTACATTTAGGCAAGCCTAAATGTTAGGTCGGAACGTAGTGTAGCCGTATAATGCACAGGCATTATGCGAAATCTGATGGGTATTATAAGTGTAAAAGAGTTATAACCCTAAAAATGTATAAAATAAATAAAAATTAAAAACACTTTGAGTTTTTTGATAAATTTAACATAAATTTATAAACATAGATTTTTCAATATCAAAAATGGTTGGAGATAATGGAAATTTAATGGATGAATTGATGAGAATTCCATTTTATGTACATTATAAAGTTGATAATCCCGATAATTTACCTATACTTGAGGAACGTGTTGATAGATTTCTAGATTCTTATGCAATGGAGTATGCAACTGGTACAAAAGAAGGTTCAGTGGACCTTCTCGCTTCTTTCGGACCATTTCCTGAATCAGATCAACCATTAGGACCTCCAGACAAAAGGAGGTACCATGTAGAGCTACAATTCATTAATTCAGGATTTGATGGTATATCTAGACATAATCCTAATGCTGATGGAATTCTTAATATTGTAAAGAGAAATCCAGATTGGGGTTACATTGGTGTTACAATAGGAGATACAAATTACGAATTGAAATTTGGGAGAGCAGATGCAAGTGTTCTTACATTGGGCTTGCCTAAACGAAATTTAATTGATAAGGCATTAATGGGTTATGGACAAACATTACATATGCATCAATAAAACTAGTTAATCTTATTTGACTTATCTTCTCGTATTTCATCAAGCAAAGACAGATAGTACACGCCCCGTATTGGAGGCGTGGTTCTACAAGTGGAAAATCCCAAATGTTGCGAGCCCGTAATGATGCGAGCCTAAATTTCTGAGGAAACGAAGTTTCCGAGTAATTATTATTATTTTTAAAATTAAGGGTTATGATTCTAACTTATGTATTTTTATGAATAGGATGAATAAAAACGGTTTCAAAATGTTTGTTTAACTCCTATTCCACGAACTTGTTCATTGGGATAGGGGTTATATGTCCAGTGGTTTTAGGCTCTTATTCCTTGGAATTCTGCTGTTTTAGAGTTTTTTGATGGTGTTTATTGGCACTGGACATTTGTGCGTGAGGTATTTAAATAAAAACTGATTCTAATGTCTTGGAAAAAAGAGGTAATTTAAATGAATTTTAATGAATTTGAGAAAGAAATGAAGCTTAGAGGCTTTACAAGAAGAACAATTGATACCTACTTGTTCTATAATTATAGGTTTTTGAGGTTTATTGGCAAAAGCCCGAGAGAGATTAGCGGATATGATATAAAGCAATACCTTAATTATTTGATTGAAAAAAGGCATGCAAAGCCTCGCACAGTCAATCTTGCTATAAGTGCCTTAAAGTTTTATTATGAAATATTTTCTAATAAAAGATTGTTTTCAAGAATAAGCAAATGCAAGGAAGAGAAATTACTGCCCAGAGTTTTATCTAAAGTAGAAATATTTAGAATGATCAATGCTACTGAAAATGAAAAGCATAAATTGCTTATAGAGTTGATGTACTCTTCTGGGTTGAGGGTTTCTGAATGCGTTAAATTAAAAATAAATGATGTTCATATTGACAGGAAAGTTGGCATAGTAAGACGAGGTAAAGGTAAAAAAGACAGATTATTTTTATTGTCTGATAAGTTTTTGAAAGACTTAAATGAATACGTTGAAAATAGGACTAATGATAATGATTATGTCTTTAATGATTATGATAATGGACATATAACCATCAGAAATGCCCAAAGGATTGTTAAAAATGCAGCTAGAAAAGCAGAAATAAAGAAAAGGGTGCATTGCCACATGTTAAGGGCTTCTTTTGCAACACATCTATTGGAAGATGGAGTTAATGAATCTTATATCCAGAAGCTTATGGGTCATGTAAGTAAAAAGACTTTGGAGCGTTACCTTGCTGTAAGGGTTGATGAAGCCTTAAAAGTGAAAAGCCCTTTAGACAATTTATAAAAATTAAAAAACCAGCGGAAAAATGAGATTTTTCCAGGGATTTGAAAAAGCAAAGCTTTTTCAAAACCTTTAAATATAATTGACTTATGGATTTGTTATTATGGAAGAGCAAACGCAGGAACAGGTTGCAGTGCAAAAGCAAAAGGAAACAAAAATAAATAAGATTGTAATGAATGGGTTTAAGAGCTTTGCCAAGCATACTGAGATTCTTTTTAATAACAGCTATAACTGTATTTTAGGACCTAACGGTTCTGGAAAAAGCAATATATTGGATGCATTGTGCTTTGTTCTGGGGAAAAGTTCATCAAAATCATTAAGGGCAGAGAAAGCAGCTAATTTAATTTATAATGGCGGCAAATTAAAAAAGCCAGCTAAGCATGGAGAAGTCTCTATTTTCTTTGATAATACCAAAAAAACCTTTCCTACGGAAGATAGCGAGGTTAAGATTACAAGAATTGTTAAGCATAATGGCCAATCAGTTTATAAGATAAATGATGAAACAAGGACAAGGCAAGAGATTGTTGATTTGCTTTCCATAGCAAGGATAAATCCTGATGGCTACAATATTATTTTACAAGGGGATATAGCAAAATTTGTGGAAATGCATCCTGATCAAAGAAGAGATTTAATTGGAGAAATAGCTGGCATATCTGTTTATGAGGAAAAAAAGCATAAGGCTTTATTGGAGCTGCAAAAGGTTGATGAAAGGCTTACAGAAACAGAAATAGTCCTTACAGAAAGGAACACCTTCCGTAAGGAGCTAAAGAAAGATCGTGACCAGGCATTAAAATACAAGGATATGAGTGACAAGATAAAGCAAAACAAAGCATCCTACTTAAAGCTGCAAATTGATAAAAAAGAAAAAGAAAAAAATGAATTGCAGACAAAATTAGATGAAACAAATCAGGAATTAAGCAAAATAAATGAGAAGATTAAGAATTTAAAAAACCTAAATGATGGAAAAAGGAACGAGATAGAGCAGATAACAAAGGAGATAGAGCAGAAAGGCGAGGTAGAGCAAGTTAACCTCAATAAGAAAGTAGAGGAATTAAAGATAGATATTACCAAG
Organism: Nanobdellota archaeon; assembly: GCA_022564635.1. Taxonomy (GTDB): domain Archaea; phylum Nanobdellota; class Nanobdellia; order Woesearchaeales; family GW2011-AR4; genus JACPJP01. Next base: position 4,170 of record JADFLA010000065.1, read on the forward strand.
AAAAATTCCAGGATAGATACAATAAAAAATGAACTGAATAAGATTAATAACAGAAAAAATGATTTAAGAAACAGCATTTCAGAAATTGAAAATAAGATTAAAGAGCTTGAGACAGATAAGGAAAATATGCAGAAAGATATTTCTTCCAAAAGTAAAGAGCGTGATTTTATAACAAAGAAGATACATGACTTTAGGGAAAAGAATAAGCTGGATAATATTGCAGATATAGAAAAACAGGTGGAAGAGATTGACAATAAATCCGAGGAACTTCAGAAAGAAGTACAGACAACAAGAGAGCAGCAGCATAACTTAATTAGAGAAAAAGATAGTATATTGCATGAAATTAGCACTATAGATGCGCAGATAAATAAGGTTTTGGACATAGAAAAGGAAAACAAAAAGCGTTTAGAAGAAGTAAAAAATATGAGAAGTGTATTCAAAAAATCAACTTTGGAGCTTAACAAAAAGCTGGAAGAAGATTCTTCATTAGGTGCAAAGCTATCAGATACAAGAAAAAAGATTTACAGTGCAAATGAAGAGCTTGAAAAACTAAAAGCAAAGCACATAAGCACTAAAGAGCTAAGCTATGCGGATGTAGCAATCAAGAGGATAATAGACCTTAAAAAACAAGAGATTTATGGAACAGTTGCAGAGCTTGGAAATGTAAAATCAAAATATTCTTTGGCTTTAGAGATTGCTGCTGGCATGAAACTTAAAAGCATAGTGGTTGAGGATGATAAAACAGCATCTGAATGTATTAAATACCTAAAGGAAAAAAAATTGGGTGTGGTGACTTTCTTTCCCTTGAATAAAATTAAGTCAAATCCTCCAAAAAAAGATATTATAAAAATTTCCAAGTCAAATGGAAGCCATGGCATGGCCATTAATTTGATTTCTTTTGACAACAAATTCAAAAAAGTCTTTGAGCATATTTTTTCTGACACTATTGTAGTAGATAATATAGATGTTGCACGTCGTCTTGGAATCGGAAATGCAAAATATGTTACTTTGGATGGTGATGCAGCCGAGAAAAGCGGGGCTATGCGCGGTGGTTTCAGACTAAAAAGAAAGCACAGCATGGGATTTAAGGAGCAGGATATTGTTAAAGAGATTGAAAAATATGAGCAGGAAATTAAGGAATTGAAGAATACAATAGATGTCCTGGAGAAAAAAAGAATTGAAAATGAGGAATCAATAGCTTCTTTGAGAACGAAAAAGGCTACCTTAGAAGGCGACATAATAAATATTGAAAAATCGTTGCATCTGGAGGCAACAGATTTAGAGGCTTCAAAAGAGAAAAAGATAAATTTGCAAAAACATGAACAGCAAATTGTAGAAAAAATAAAGCTTGTTCAGGAAAAGATCAATTCTTTTAATAAGGAACTAACAGCAATAAAAACAGAGAA
>JADFLA010000022.1 GCA_022564635.1 Nanobdellota archaeon
CCAACATATGAGATCGCCAGAACTCATATATTTATAGATCCCATAACTAAAGAACCATTGGCAACTTTGCAGACATTGAATAACTGGTATAAGGAAATAGAGAACTCTATACCCTCAGAATTAAAAATGGAGGAGATTAAAGAAAAACAGATACAAGAGGAACAACAATCACCAAAAGACCATATGTTTCCTCCTTCTATTTCCTCCAAAAAACCATATGGTTTTAAATAATTCAATACTATTTAAATAAATATCATGGTAACTGGTTTAATTCTAAGAGTTGGAGGCCCTACAGAAACAGTATTGAGGCAGCAACAAATTCAGATTCAACAACAACAAGCAGAATCCCAAAGAATAGCGGCAGAATCAAGAGCCTTGGTAGTAGCAGAAACAAAAAGAGCAGAAGAAGCGAGATTAAATCAAGGTTTTCAAGTAGGAGTTATAGAAAAGGCAACAAAAAATAAACCAAAATCATTCTCAGGAGGACAAACTTTTACAATAAGGGAATTTGGAAGTTTAGCAGCAGCAGAAAGAGCAGCAAGGGCAAGGCAAAAAATTTTACAAGTTGCTTTAAGGGGTGAACAGATAGAAGTTGTCAGAATTAAAAAATTTGCAGATAAGCCTATATTTAAAGGTTCAAGAGTTATAGGAGGATTTGCAGGATCAGGAACAACCCCCAGACAAAGGCAAAGACAAAGATTGGGTTTGCAGGCTATTCAAAAAGCATCAAAGAACATTCCTATTTCAGCAGCCGAAAGATCAGCAGCAAGAAGATTAACAGGCGTAACAGTTCAATCAAAAAGCCAAACAGCAAGATTGACAAGACAAAAAAGATTAGTAGAACAAACAAAGGAAGAAGTTGTTAGAGTTCGTGGAATAGCACCAACAGTTACTCCAAAAAAACCACTGGAAGTGATAACTCGCGAAAGATTAGAAAAGATAAAAGAGGAAGAATTCCAAAGAAGGGTAAGTAAGCTTACTAGGAGAGTGGAAGCAGAAAGATTTAGAAGAGAACCCCTAAAAATACTATTAGAAACAGGAGTAGAGGCAGCAAAAGATATTAGGACAGCATTTTTTGGTACAGTAGGTAAAGCAGAACAATTATTTACAAGACCTATTGGAAGAGTTAGGACAGGATTTGAAGAGTTCACAAGAGAAGTTACTAGGGAAGGTAGAATATTAAGGGAGGAAAGAGTGCCAGTATTAGGCCCAAAAGTTTTATTTCCGATCATTCCAGAACAGGCAGCAAAGATAGCAAGAGGGGCTGAATCAGCTTTAAAATTTATTTTTGAAACAGTGCCAAGAGCAGTGCCAAAAGTACCATCAGCAGTAAAACAATTTTTAGAAGTTACAGGCAAGCCATTTGTAAAAGAAGTCAAAAAAAGACCTGTTCCAACTTTGATAATCGGTGGTGCTATTGTAACAGCAGAAACATTAAAGATCATCAAGGAAACTACTGGAGCTTTTAGAAGAGAACCAGTTTTCATAGCAGCAGAAGCAATAACATTTGGTACAGCAATAGGATCTGTACAATTAGGTTTCAAGCCAGTAACAGCAAGAATAGCAAGGGCTAGATTTGAAAGAAGAGTAGGTATAGAACGATTACGACCAGGAGAACCTTTTAAGCCAATAGAAGTATTTGAACCAGTAAGAATTATTGAAAGAAAAAGAGCAGCACCACCAATAGTGGTAGCTGAAAGATTACCTGGATTTATTCCAGTTACAGGCATAAAGCCTAAAGATATTATAAAACAATTACAATTAGTACCAAAAGCAGTTGAGAAAATAAAACCAATAGAAATAACGCCTCTTAAACCACCACCAACACCACCAACATTGCCAGTATTTGAAAGACCAATAAGGGAAATAACAGCAAGGCCACCTTTACAAAGATTTTTCAGGATAGAAGAAGCAGCAAGATTTCCAAGGCAATTAACTATAGCAGAATTAAGGGAAATAACAACTATAAGAGGATTACCAATAAGGGAAAGACAGGCAAAATTAACAGAATTCTTGAGGAGAAGAAGATTACCAGTTAGAGAAAGAAGAAGACCCGGAACAGTAAGAACGTTTTTTAGGGGTAAGAAAGGCCAAGCTGGATTATTGCAATTTATAACACCACCTAAGATATTAGAACGTCTAAAGCCAAGAATAGAAAGACCAAGGGATATATTCGAAGAATTAAGAAGGCCATTAATTTCAAGACCAATACTCGGATTAAGAAGGGGTTTACTTTCAGAATTAGTTAGTGGAATTAGGGCAGAGCAATTTTTAATAACAAGACCATTAACAATTCCAGTTACAAGGGCAGAAATAGCATTTAGGCCATTAGAACCTTTGATAACACCGGAGGCACTTAGATTAGATGCTTTACTTGGCAGAAGACCAATAACAGATATAACAACTAAACTAAGGCAACAATTAAGGTTAGAACCTAGACTAGAATCAATATTAGAATTAAGGCCAAGAGTAGTCCCAAAAATATCAAGAGAAAAAATAGTGTCGGAAGAAGTAGTGTCAAAAATACCAAGATTATTCAGGATAAAATTAGGATTGCCAGCTAAAAAAAGGGCGGGTGTTAAAAAACGAGCATTTGAAGTTCAAGTCAGAGAAGGGGAAAGAAAAAGGGATAGGTTTATTCCTACAGGAGGCAAGACATTGCCAAGATTAAAGGCAATAAACAGGGGAGCAAGAATAACAGATCAGACAACAGCAGCTTCATTTAGGATAAAAAGAAAAGGTACAACAACACAGGCAGATGATCTAAAATTCTTTTTAGAAAGAAAGTTTAGGGCAAGAAGAGGAAAGACTAAATTGCCACCAAGAACATTTGTGGAAAAATCAAAATTTAGAATAGATTCATTTGGTGAAAGATTAGGAATTCCTTTTAGTCCGACAAGAATTCCAAGATTACGCCAAGCAATAGCAAGAAGAGCAAGGGCTTTAATGATTCAAAGAGGAAGGATACCAAGACCATTAACAACTGGCCCTGGAAGAGTAATGAGGTTTTTATAATGGTACTACTGGAAATATTGGCACTAAGCCAATTCAAAAGATTCAAAAAAAGCAAATTAGGCAGGGTAATTGTCCCATTGGCCCGCAGCATTGATCCAGATAGAACTTTAAGAAGGTTAAGGGAACAACAGATGCAAAGGATAAGATTAAGAGAACAACAAATGAGGAGGAGATAAAATGGCAGGAAGATTAACAGGCCCAAGAACGGCAGCAAGAGTTAGTGTTAGAAGGTTAAGAAGAAGAGCAGCAACAAGAACAGTATCAAGAGCAGCATTGGAAGCAGCTTTAAGAAATCCAAGAACACCACCACAATTTAAACCCAGCTTGAGAAGAAGATTAGCAGCAATGCGCAGATAAAATGGCAGGCAAAAAAACAAGGAGAGATATTGCAGGAATACTAGGTTTAGGAATAGGCTTGGGAGTTGTTACTAGAGTTGAATCTGTTGCTAGACTTCCAATTCCAGTAGTTACACAATTTGCGCCAGTGGCAGCAACCGTATCACCTCTCATTGGTGCAAGGATTGTATTCAGACAACTAAATAGATTACCTTTAGGAAAGACGAATGTAATAAAGCCAATAAAAAGACGAAGGTTTTTGTAAATGAGAGATAAACTAGGAAGAATTTTAAAAGGTTCAATTCCTTGGAATAAGGGAATAAAAGGTATATGTAAACCTAACTCTACTTCTTTCAAAAAAGGTCATATACCTTGGATTAAAGGAAAAAGATTTACTTATGAAGAACTACATGGTACTGAAAGAGCAAAAGAAATGAAAAAAGCAATATCAGATTCTTTGAAAGGCAATCAACATACAAAAGGAAAAAAGATAATAAGTTCTGGTTGTTTTAAGAAAGGAATTCCATCATGGAATAAAGGAAAAAGATTTACTTATGAAGAACTACATGGTACTGAAAGAGCAAAAGAACTAAAAAAAGCAATATCAGATTTTATGAAAGCTAATAAACATCTTGGTTCATTTAAAAAAGGCATGATACCTTGGAATAAAGGAAAGAAAACAAAAGAAGAAACTATTAAAAAATGGATTAATTCTATCAATTTTAGACCGACATCATATGAAATAAAATTAAAAGAAATATTAGATACATTACAACCAAACGAATGGAAATATACAGGAGATGGAACTTTTTGGATGGGCTACCCACCATTGAATCCAGATTTTGTTAATTGTAATGGGAAAAAAATAGCAATAGAAGTATTTGCTAATTTTCATAAAGAAAGAAATTTTGGTTCAGTTGAAAATTATATCTCACAAAGAAGAAAAGAATTTAATAAATATGGATGGAAAACTATCTTTATATATGGAGATACAGAATTAAAAAATCCAGAATTGATATTAAATAAAATAAAACAAATTGAGGTATGAAAATAAACCATTTCAATATAAGAAGAAGAGGAATCAGGCAATCAATCCCAATCATAGCAAATAATAGAGGTTTAGCAAGCATGAAATTAAAGATGCTGATAAGGGGCAGAAATATGTTTATGATCCCTGACTTTACTATGCTGCCAAATAGTCTTTCAAAATCAAGGAGGATATTTAAGGGAAGATGAGCGCATACATAGGGTATATAAAAATAGGATTATTGATTATAATAATATTTGTTGCATCAATAAAAGTCTGGGCAATAACGCAGCAGATGATGAAAAAAATTAAGGGAAAGAAAGCGGATTTTGAAACATATGAACAAATGATGAGGTAAAAAAATGGTAAATGTTTTTGAAAGATTCAGGGAATTCAGGAAAGGAAGAAGGGAAAGAAGAACAGAATTAGGAGAAAGAAGAGAAGTAGAATTAAAGAGGTTATCGGAATTGGAAAAGGAGAAACAGATAAGAATTGCTGGAGTAAGGGAAGCGCAATTAAGAAGAGCAATAGCAGAGGCAGGAATCGCAAAGCAAAGACAAAAATTAATTCAAGCAAGACAAAAGACAATACAAATTGCAAGACCTCAATTATTTTTTCAACAACAACCCTTTGGATTACAACAGAAACAAAAAAAGAAAAAACTAGGCCCAACACCAGGACTAGGAAGATTCAGGGTATTATAATGAGAAAAAGAAAAAATAAAGCACAAATAACTGTATGGTTCTTTGCATTAGTCTTTCTTTTCATTATAGCTTTGGTCTATATAGTAATGACAAAACCATATATAGCAATAAGGGATATGTTTGCCCCTAACTTTACCGGAACGGAATTTGAGCCTACTTTAGATAAGATAAATACCTTTTGGACAGTATGGCCTATATTAGTGATAGTAGGTGTTTTCATATGGGCTTTTGTTCAAGGGCAAAGGCAATCAGGCCCACCGCCGCCATTTTGATCTAATGTGGAAAGAAATCAAATTACTTTGGATTTTTGTATTATTTTTATTAGTTCCATCTATGGTTTCTGCTTTAACAATAACAGAGTTATGTGATCAAGCTGTTTTTATATTAGACCAAACAGTTAATACATCAAATAACGTAGCTCCATTAAATCCTGTACATCCTACAGCACTAACATTTCAGTAAATAATGTGGGTGATTTTTATGAAAAATGGAATCGAACAGATTAAAGAAAATATAGCAGAAATATTGTATTTGAAAAAAACGAAATACAAAAATCTGCCATTTCCTTATGGTAGTTTATTGAAAGAATATAAAAAACTATTAGAAAATTATTCATGAAAAAATTAATATGTGAAATTTGTTGGAAAGTTGAAAAAATATAATTTAATAATACTAATAATAACAATGTTTATGTTAATTATACCTCTAATTTTTGCTGAAAATTCTACAGTATGGAACGCTACTTTTGATGATACTTCTGACTTATTCATTACAACGGGTTGTTCCGTATCTAGTGGAATTCTAACATTAGCAAACAACGATCAATGCAAAATAGTGCATGCAGTAATTAATATGAGTCAAAATACAAATAACATGACGGTAGAGTGTCTTATGGCATTTACAGGAGTAACAAGCGGACACTCGGGAATATATTTTTATTATACTAATGGAACAGGATTTCCAAGTCCAACATCCTCAAGACATGCTGGTTTTGGAACAACAGATATAGAATTTAAGAGTATTGGTGATGATGATACTGATGCTATATTTACCGTAGACACAACAAGAAGAGGGATAAAATGGGTACATTACACAAACGACTCATTCAGCTTCTTTGTTGACAATGTGGAAAAAGCACAATTATACTCTCAAGCAGGAAGTAATACTAATTGGACTATATTATCATTTACACAAGAAAACATGGCACTAACTATTGATTGGTGTGCAAATTATAACGGAACAGAAAGCACTATTGGAGCCGCACCATCACCCCCAGGTTTACAAGAATTTACTATAACTGCAAATGATGAAACTGATAGTTTAGCATTAACTAACATTACTATAAGCATATCTAATTCCAGCTTTTCATTCAATACAAGTACAGTAAACGGAACAATACTAATCCATAATAATTCAATACCTAGTTTTGGCAAAAGTCTGTATAATATAGATTTCCAAGTAAATGATAGCGAGGGTTATTTTAATAAATCTGCATTTTCAATAAATATTTCAGATGGAGATTCATTTATAGCTGAATTATTCCAATCCGTATTAAGAGTTACTGCTATCGATTCATTAGCTAATACAACAGTGAATACTTTTACTGTAACAACTAATTTCACAACAGAACAAAGCACAACAATAGGCGAAATATTAATATTAACAAAACCGGGATTTCATGGATTGAATATAACCTCTTCTGGTTTTGATAAGTTAATAACTACTTTTAATATATCCGCATTACAAAATATTTCACTTGAAGTAGGGCTAGGTTCAATATTTACATTTAACTTAATAAGAGAAAAAGACAACACTATTTTTGATTTTAACGGCACAAATGAAACAAAACTTACAATATTTTGTCCTAATCAATCTATAGAATTTATATTTAATACATCTTCAAATAGATCAGAGATAGTAAATTGTAAGTTTACTTTAATGCAAATGACTGTAGATTATGGGACATTAGGAAGTTATTTTAGGACACTCATACCAAGTTTTGCTGTTAAAAATATTACTTGGTATTTAATGGATTTAAATAAAGGTGATACAGTAATACAAAAAATATTGACATTATTGGATCTGACAGGAGATTTTGGAGGCGCTATATTGACTGTCAAACGAACAATCGGAGAAAAAATAAGGACAATAATACGACAAAGATTTGATATTTCTGACCAAGTGAATCTATTCTTATTGAAGGATCAGCTATATACTTTAAGCATAGATAATGTGGTGCAGGATATTGTACTAGGCAATCTAATACCTACTGAGGCAGGAACACAGACAATAACGCTGCCTAAATTAGATTTTGCAAAAGATGAGATTATCTTAGGCAGCAATATAACTATTGGTTATACTTTCAATGTCACTCAAAGTATCCTTAGAGTGCAATATAATGATGGAACAAATAGGACTACTTTAGTTAGATTCACAGTAAGAAATGCAACCGATTCAGGCATTGTCTTTCAATCAGAATCAGATAATAATTCTACAGTAACTTTCACATATAATCAAGTTTTGGGAAATATAACTTACTTATCAGAATTATTTGTATTGCATCAGGATTTGATAAATTTTACAGATAAAAAGATTTTTTATAAATTAGAGGAAGGTGGCTCACAAGGAGCAATAGACCTTAAAGGTTGGAATACCCAGGAGCAAAAAGATATTAAAAAATGGATAGCATTTTTATTTTTAGCAGTATGGGGATTATTATTTTCAAAGTTGCATGCAGGATTAGGCATGACGACATTAGTAATTTGGGTATGGATATTCAGATCATGGAACTGGATAGATGTAAATGCGGTTGTATTCGGATTTTTAGCAATATTTGTAATAGTGGCATGGATTGTGGAGGCGATTAAGAAACAATGAGGGTAATAATAATAGCAATGCTTGTATTTTTCCTAAACCTTTCAGTGCAAATAGTTGATGTCTTAAATATATACCAGTTTAATATACCAACTCAAGGTGGTTGGAATGATGAAGTTTCAAATATAGAAAATAGACAATATCTTAGGAGTGATGTAACAGCAGATGTATCAACTTCTTTTGGTTTTGGGGATTTCATAGTAGGAATGAACATATTTATAGATTTCATATACCGGGTATTATTCATATCAGCGACATTAAAATTATTCGGAACACCAGCAACAATAGCAAATCTGGTTTCACTTCCAGTATTTTTATTATATGGGTTAGGTTTAGCTCAATTCATTGCAAATAGGGGCACAAAAGGTATGCAATAAAATGGCAACAGACATAGTACATGCACAAAACGAATCATTCGAACTATTAGTTAACGGTTCGGTAATTGAAGCCGCAATAAAAAGCTATGAAATACCTTTTGATTTTGGAGGCATAATATGGTTATGGCCCATAGTATTCTTATTTTTATTGATAATGGTCGCAATAAAAGTAGATAATCCGGCTATGGTAGGAGTGTTTGCAATATTAGGAAACATAGCTTTAGGGACAAGATTAGCGCCAGTATCTCATTTGATTTTTGCATTAGTATTGATATTCTCAATAGTGATATGGTTATTTTCTATATTTGCAAGCAGAAAATTGGAATAATAGGACTATTTTGGAGGAAAACAACCCTTTTTTATTCTTATTTCCTCCAAAAAACCATATGACTTTATATATACTAGAAGTTCTAAGGTTTTTATGAAAATGCAAGATTTGGTTAAGTCAGTGCCAAATGGCAAGAAAGGCCAAGCAATAGGTATCAGGGAACTGGTAACTACTTTAGCTGTGGCCGGTATCTTGTTCATTGTTGGAGTGCTGATTTTTTCCAAAGTGGATGCGTCTATTGACACATCAAGTTTTACCACAGCACAAAACGCAACAGTGGATACCATAAGAACGACAGTGTTGGATAGTTTTGAGCTAGGTGTAATTTCCTTGATTGTTTTGGCCGCAGTTGTAATACTTGCAGTCTTATTTACACTGGGCAGCCAGTGAAGATAGGCTCAGTATTGAGGCTGTAAGGGATTGCCTAAAAATCCCTTTATTTTTATAAAGAATCAAATATATAAATACTATGAACAAAAAAGGTCAAGTTGATGTAAAGGAAATGGCTATGACCTTAATTATTGCAGGCGTAGTATTTATAGTTCTTCTGTTAGTATTTTCTAGTGTTTCTAACTCAGCAGATGGCTTATTCGATCTTGATGCAAATAAAAAAACTGATGAAACATTTACTCTAACCGCAGATGCACCTAATTCAGATAACTCAACACTCTTAGCAGAATCGGGATATGTTGAAGATTCTGAATCAGTGGTAAATAATTCAGTTCCACATGTAAAATTAGTAAGAGATATAGATTATGTCATAACTTTAATAGGAGCTTCTGGATTATTGGATACAAGGGCTAATTTTACTTTATTAAATGTGTCAAATGGAACGAGTAATAATGATGGTGGTGTGGGTAATGGTTTTAATGCTTCTGAATTACTAATCAATTATACTTTTAATTCTAAAAGTGAAGCAGGTTTAAGTGTTGATGTTATAGAAACAACAGTATTAGATTCATTCAGTTTGGCAGTAATTTCCTTGATTGTTTTGGCAGCAGTGGCTATCTTAGCTATCTTGTTTAGATTAGGAACTTAACAATACTTCTTTAGAGCTATAACATATAAAATTAAAAAAGATATATTTATATATGGGTATATTTATTAAAGCTTTTAAGAATGATAGAAAGCGTTTATATAACTTTAATTGTTTTAGCTTTTATATTTCTTCCTAGTTCCTTTTTCGTAAACCAAGATAAATTATTGCAGCAAATAATCCTATTGGCAATTTCTGCCATAATATTTGGGGCATTGGCAATAGCATCAGCAAATGTAGAGATAATAACTTGCACTTCTTCAAGCTGTACAAAACAAAGTTTCTTTTTTGATGAAAATTTATACATTTTTGGATTCTTTGCTTTAATCTCATCAGTTTTAACATTAATAAAGTCATTTGATGCTTTTAAATTTAAAGAAAACGCAACCTAAAATGAATAAGACTATCTTTTTATTATTTATCTCGATTTTAGCTTCTGGATGTGCCAAAATAAATAGTTCTGGATGGGAAGATGATGGCAGCCTAATAAAATCACTGTCAAATAGGGATGTACTGATTCAACAAAAATTAGACATAGGAGTTCCTGGAGTAGCAAGCGGACTTGATGTAGGAGAAGGGGGAAGTTATACAAAAGACAAAGATGGAACTGTAATAATACAGGCTTTTAATTATGATGCTTCTGCTGCAAGTGGTTCAAGATTTACAGAACTTACTTTAGATGCCACAAATACTATTCTTGAAGATGCAGATGATAGATTTTATTTATGTTCTCAAAAAATATTCTGGGCTGGAAGATTTGAAGTTTCCACAGCCAAAGAAGATGAACATTTAGATTTTTTATATTATGACGGCAATGGTCTGATTGATAAACATTTTATGGGTATTCTCAAAAATAATGCAACTGCTCTTGGAGAACAAATCTTACAACAAACTGTTGAAAAAGAATACTTTACTTGGGATCATGGAATAGGAGATAATTGGACTACTGCTGATGATGTTTTAGACGTAATACCAGATTTGACTGCTGATAGTTATTGTGTAGTTCTTCAAGCTCCATCAACAGTCTTAGCAACAGCACCAGTAGTGACTGAAATAAAAGCAAGAGGAACAGATTTTGATTTAGTTACTGGAACTTCTTATCCTGTGTTTTGGGGGAATTCAAGAGTAGAAAATCACGAGCGTATTCAACTTAGTGTTGCTAAGTCTCCAGGAGGAACAGGAACTACCACTATCGCCATAGATTCTGCCCATAGCCAAACAGTTTTTAATTTTAATGGAGCAGGAGATAATATCGCCTTTATTTGGACTTTACCCGAAGCTTTAGATACAAGTAATGAGATTCATTTATCATTAGATTGGTCGGCAAATGCTGTAGATACTTTTAATATTGATTTAACCATGAGTGAAATAAGAAATAACACTCCTATTGGTTCTGGAATTTCTCCAGATTTTACAGAAAGCACAGTCCTTGTAGCCGATGATGCTGATACAATATATACTGGGGTATCGATTGCAGAAGCGATTTCTATACATAATATGACTTCAAGTGATTCTCTGTCTTTTGAGTTAGAAAGAACAGATGCAACAAATGCTATGTATCCACTTTCATTAATAATACATTATGTAGTTTTCAGCACAGGAGAGATTATAACTGCGGATTAAGATTGAAACTAAAATTGATTGATTCAGAACAAAAATAAAAACAACGAGGTAAACAAAATGGAATTTATGCAAGATGCGCAACCAACACAACTGCCACAACAGCCACCAATAGACCCAATGTTTACAGATCCATATATGGGTATGCAGGCACAGAATCTATTGCTGCAAAAAGAGCATTTAGATGTATTGAAACATTATTCAAGTGATGAAACTATCCCGGAAGACATAAGAAATTCAAAATGGTCAATATTTGGGAAAGGATTACAGTTAACCTTTCTGGAAGAAAGTGATTTGCCTATTATTGATATGTTTAATAACATTCTAAGGATTGATTCATTGATGGGACAGCCAGCGCATAAATTAACATTTGAGCAAAGCCATCAATTAGATCAGACACAGTTATACATGTACTTACAGGCCAAGAGATCAATAGGAACTAACCAGGGGAAAGTAAACGAAAGGACTTTACAAGTTACCCAGATAGGCCAAAGCATAAGCCAAAGTACAATGAGTACACAATCAATAAAGCAAAGAAATATGTTATCAAAATTAAGGGGAATGTTGTAATATGACAAATAATAATAATTGGAGAAAAGGTTTAACTAAAAACACTGATAAAAGAATAATGAATATTTCAAAAGCCCTTAAAGAAAAATATAAATCAGATAAAAATATAAAATGTGGATTTAAAAAAGGAAATAAATATAGTTTTAAAAAAGGACATATCCCATTTAACAAAGGAAAGAAAGGTTTACAAGTAAGCTGGAATAAAGGAAAAAAGGGAATTTATTCTAAAAATTATATAAAGAAATTATCTGAATCACATATTGGCAAAAAAGATTCTACTAAAACAAAACTTAAAAAATCTATTAATGCTATAAGAAGATGGAAAAATAAGGATTATGCTAAAAAATGTTTAAGAAGAAATGATAAAAGTTCTTTAGAAATAAAATTTGAACAAATAATATTAAAAAATAATTTACCTTATAAATTTGTTGGGAATGGTGATTTTTTTGTAAGTTCTAAATGCCCTGATTTTATTAATGTTAATTGTAAAAAGATAGCTATTGAAGTATATTATACTAGGCATAAAGAAAAATTTAGAGGAGGATACAAAATGTGGAGAAAAAACAGAACAAAACTATTTAAAAATTATGGTTGGGAAATTAAATATTTTAATGAAATACAAGTGAACGAAAAAGAAATATTAAGGAGGCTTGGTTAAATTGCCTTTGGATGCAGTAGCATGTTTAGCGGCAGGAAAATGCGCAGTTTTAACTAAAGGAGTTTTGAATACATTGATGGGATTCTCAATATTTGCAGCAATATTGTTGGTTATATTGATCTTAATGGGATTTATGACGCCAGCTTTGATTTTCTTAAAGGCAAAGTTCAAAAGAGGATCATCTTTGGTTTATGTAGTGAATAGAGGCCAGCAAGGCCAGTTTTTCATAGCAAATAGCAAACATCAGGGAATTGCAGATGTTAAAGGAGAAGGGCCGTATATAATAACAGAAAACAGCCATACTATTGAAAAAAAGAGCAAACTGCCCTTTTATTTTGCGTTTGGTGAATTCGCTTCTACATTACCTCTGGAATTCATTGCTTTAGTCCAAAAATTGAAAGAAACAGATGAAAAGTTTTCAACTATAGATGATCTGGGAAAATATGCTAGAATGAAGTTTAACGAAGATAAAAAGGTATGGGAAAAAGTAAATGAAGACAAAATGACAGAAAAACAGAAAGAACTGATAAAAATTACCGAAGTTGCCATAAAACCATACAAAACTTTGAAATTACATGACATGGCCAATATGTTTCCATATAATATAACTCCGGCCCTGATAGAAAGCAAAACCCAGCATCTTATAGGGTTAAAGATGCACATGTTCAATAAGCTTAATATGCAATATGTCATAATGTTCATAATGATATTGATGGGTGCAACATTGGCAGCAGTGATAGCATTTAAGTTCTTGAAGACAGGGGATGTAGTAACAGCAACAACAGAAACCCGGACAATTATTGAAAGGGTTGTAACTGTTGGAAACTTAACAGGATAATATGAAAGATGGTGAACTGTCAAGGCAGGAAATAGAAAGTCATAGTTCTGCCTTGACAAATAAAAGGATAGATGAAATTCTCTGTACAGTAAATAAGATAGAATTTGAAGCAAATGTAGCAATGCCTCCTACTGTGCAGCATGCTATCCAGTACCATGCAATCTTATTGACATTATACTTTGAAACAAGCGCTGCATATGAGCAGGATAAGGAATTTAAACAAGCAATAAGCCAAAAATTAAAAGATGGCCATAAGATGTATTTATTTTTAAAAAATTATTCTGATTTTGCGAAACAAGGCCAGATAGAATGGTCAATTAATAATTCGTTGACTTTTAGGAACTTGATGCACATAGGCTTACAGAATCTAAAATATTTTTTCCGGTTTGGTAAGCATGATCCCCAAGGACTGAAACAAACTTTAGAGCTGTTGAATTTTACAGAAGAAGATAGAAAACCAGTTATAGAAAAAGAAAAATGAAATACTTGAACATCCTAGATAACTTTGAACAAAATCTAAATAGGAATCCAGAACTGATGCTTGGGACTGTAAAGGCATATGTAAAGATAATGAGGGAATTGGTAAACAAATATGGCATAGATCCAAATATAGACCAGTTAAACGAATTCATAGCTTATAAGTGCAAAAAAAGGCAGCCATTGGCAAAATATGCCTTAAAACATTATTTACATTTTAGATGGAGGAATGAAGTTTATTATAAGTTAGTGAAGGCAAAGGTAAAGAAACCTTCAATGAAAAAGAATTTTGTAAAGAAGGAAGATGCAAAGAAAATAATAAACAATATAAAAAATCCAAAATATAGGCTAATAGCAAAGATACAGTATTTAACAGGTTCAAGGGCCTCAGAAGTAATAAGCATAGAAAAGAAATATATAACTTTAGAAAACAAATACAATCGCATAAGGATTGATATTAAGGGCAAAGGGGATAAGATTGATCCTATTTATCTTGATGTGTGTTATTTTTTGGAGATCAATGAATATATCAGGCAAAAAGGAAACTTCCTTTTTTTTAATGAACTGATGGATACTTTAGAAGAAAAAAAACAAATGATTAAGTTGGAATCATTATACAAGAGATATTATGAAACCTTGAAGAACTCATCAAAGGATTATGATATTAGGATGGGAACACATGATTGGAGAAGAAGCTTTGCTCAGTCATTAAGGGAAAGTGGAGTAGATATTTTAGAAATCAAGAAAGCATTAAGACATGAGAACATAGAAACAACTGAAAGGTATTTTAAAGATGATCCAGAAAGTATTGCGAAAACCATGCTTACACACCAGCAAGGCATTTAATCCGGTCATAACTCATAGAACAAAATTTAAAAGAATCTATGAACTAAATGATAGAGGAAGATTGAGTTTAATCCTGAAACTACCGATACTTAAAAAATCATTTTCAGAAAGGATAAAAGATATATTTTTCCATGAAACTAAAATGAAAATAAACTCAGAAAGAATTACACAACACCAAAAACAGATAAACCAAACGAGGTAATTAAATTGGAAAACCAAACCAAGAAATGTAAAGATTGCAAACATCAATTAAGACACCATGGAATACTAAACATAAAAGGGGACACTGGCTGTCTAGCTCCTGATTGCAGGTGTATGGTATTCATGGAACAATGAACCCATTAAAAATATTTGAATATGATCCATTAGACCGGAGCAAGCTGAATTGGTTTACTAGGATAGTGGCATGGCTTATAGAATATATTGCAAGAATCCTAGGAGCTATATATTTAAGCATTGCTTTATTGCTAGTCAGTATATGGCCTAAAAGGTCAGCTTCTAAAACCTTTTTCAGATTGATAGGAACTGTAGCTGATATGTACCGGGCTAAATGGATGTCGGAAGAACAATCAAAAGAGGAGGTAAAAGATAATGCCGGAAACAATGGATCAGAAAGTATGGATAAAGGCAATGACGGAAAAGTTTGTAGCATGGAGAGTTGTAAATAAATATTCAGGAATAATAAGCATCTATGAAGTAGCGCATTTCACACAATGTATTATTTTAGAAACAAAAGAAACTTTAGAAAAAGAAGGATGAAATTAATTAATAAGATTTTAAAAATTGCATTTATAATTCTATGTATCTATGGAATGGCTTTGCCTTTTTTTATGATTTTATTCACATCATTAGGTTTGCCAATTTATTTTTATTGGGATGGTGAATATTATGAATTTACCTGGAAAACAATGCTAGTTAATCTTACAGCATTGATTATGTTATTCGTTTATTACTTAAAGAAAAAATGAAATTGCACTCCTATGATTTGATCATAATAATAGCTTTCCTATTGATGATTTCAAACCATGCCATAACCCAATTTCTAATAGCCAAGCATACAACAGTTAATCAGACAGTTGAAGAGGCAAAAGCATTAGTGGAATATGTTGAAGCGAATCCTATAGCTGTAAAGATATTGTTATTGAAAAAGATTAACTTTATCTATTCTGTATTTTTTGCACCAGGAATGTTCTTGGGATTCTATTATTATATAAGGACTAAATACAAAGACAATAAAGATATTCTGATGATGTTTGCAATAATGATTGTATCAATATTCTTTTTGAATTTTGCAAATGATTTAGGTTATCTGTTGGGGTTTTTATTTAGATAATATGGGAGTAATAAAATTATTGATATTAATAGTTAAGTTAGGTTTCTTCTTATTCCTATGCTATAGTGTATATATTGCATATCTTACATTTGGTTGGCAATGGTTTACATTGATTATCTGGGTACTGTTATTATTTGTGGCCATGTATCTGATGGTAAAGTTAATGGAGGAATGTAATGAGCAACATTAAAGTATTGATAGATGATAAGGAAGAATTGAACGAACAATTAGAGCATGTTGAACCGGAACAGATAATCAAGACTATTAAGATGATCCTTGATTATGCCAAGCTGCATAAAGGCAGTAAGATTAAGATGTTAAGAGGCCTGCAGGGATTAAGATAAAAGGAGGCTAGAAATTGGATAAACAAAAACTGTTGAAATTAGTGCCATATATAATTATGGTCTTGGGTGTATTGTCTGCTTTGTTTTCCTTTGGAATATTGCAGAACTATGAGAACAAATGCAATGCGCATTGGTCCGGCCAAGTGCAAAAATATAAAGACTATGTAACTGAGCAGTGTCCGGCTTTAGACCAGGAACAAATTGTGCCAATAGTTATTTTCAGTATGGAAAATAATTGACTACAAATTTTTGGAAACCCAGGAACATTTATGTACCTTAAAATTTTCACCTCTTTAAATTTTAAGCCTTTGTTCCTGGGCCATTTATTTCTATAGCTCTTGCAATTTTAACCTGGCTGCAAACTCTAACAACTTTTTTTTTAAAACGGAGGAAATAATACTTTCCTCCGTTCTACCTAGGGAGAACAATTAAAATATGGTCGCAATAAACTTATATATTTATAAATAGTACATATTGAATTAGATTTTGGGATAATCGACTATTCTAGGTCATTGTGATACATTTATACCCCACTACCCATATAAACCAATACATTAATATAGTACCATACTATACTAACTATTATGATAATGATACAATGCCCACACTGCCCTAAAGAGATAGAAGGACATACTGAGAATCAAGTACAGTATTTATTAAATGTTCATAAGTTAACAAAACATAAAGAAGAACAAAAACAAGACTAGCTTTGGAGGTTGGTAATTATGGATAATCCTACATTCCCGGATGAAAGTATAGACATAAAAGAGATTACCTTTAATCTACTAAAGGATCTATCCCGATCCAAGAGATAGCTTAACATGAATCCTATAATATGGCTAACAATCAAATGGTTTGTTTTGCTTATAATTACAGCAGCTATTCTATTTAAAATTATTTCTTTTATCATTGGCTATTTAAGGAAGAAAGGGATCTTGCACCAGAAATCTTGGGAAAGATTCAAGTGGTTTAAATGATGAAAATACCGCATAAAATCTTAATCGGTGAATCTTTATATCAAGTAAAACAAACAAAATTTATTTCTATGTCAAAGGAATCTATAGTAGCACTAATTAATTATGATAAAAAACTGATTAAACTAAAATCAATTAAGGATACAAGACTGCTTGAAGATCATTTTTTCCATGAAGTTTCGCATGGACTTCTCAAAGAATTAGAATTTAACCATCCAAAAATATCTAACTTTAGAACCAATGAAGCATTTATACAAGAACTAGGATTAACATTAAGAATAACCTTTTTAGATTTATTAAAAAGCCAATCAGTATAAAATGAAAAAAACAAATGCAGATCTTATAAAGAAATATTGGAAGTTAATAGAAAAGCATATTGTTAAACAGTTTGATGGTTGGCTTTGGTTTGGAATAAATATGATTAGTAACGCCATGTACCTCTTTTTTATAATGATGTTTGTCAAGGCTTTTTTTATATTCACATTCCAATATCATGGAACTGTAGATGCAGATAAGTTGGAAGTAGTAACTGTAGTATTATGGGCCATTGGAATCATATATCTAGTGTTTAAAATACCCATACAGAGAAATAAATAATGAACAAAACATTAATATTAATCTTAGGAATCTTAACAATCCTTTTCATACCTGGATGTGTAGATAATACAAGCGCAATAAGGCATTGCGAAAGTTTAGGTTTGCAATACACTGGAAAAGTTTTAACTTGCAATATACAATGTATAAATATAACATCCGGTCAATTATTCACTTACAATGGAGATTGTAAGTTTATTGGAAGATGATAATATACAAAAGAGGAGATTATAATATTTGGATAGCATTGTTGATCTTATTGTCTTTTTACACAATAGGAATAATCCAGGAAAACATATTATGGATTCATGGTGCTTTTGCCCTGGCATTAGGTTGGGCCTTATCCGCACAGGCAAAGATAAAATAGGAGGTAATTAAATTGGAAATAATTAATATAGTGGAATATATTGCCATTATCTTAATTATAGTTATAGTTGGAATGTTTGTTATTCTTCCTTCATTAAATGGGATTTTGTTTAATCACAGGTTTTGTGAAAATAGAGGTATGGAATATTCTTATCATCAAGGTAATCGAGTTACTTGTATTTTAGTAGTAGATTATAAAATTATCAAAACTGAAAATTTTTATATTGAAAAAACTTTATTTGGAAATGTAAAATAATAAAGGAGGTAAACTAAAAATGTTACAAGTATTTGAATATGGTAAAGACAAGGAAGGAAAGGAGAAATCAAATGCAGTAGATGCAATAAGCCTATTGACAACAATGACAGAATTTGAAGAGTACATAGGAACAACCAAGGAAAAGATAGTAGAGAACTGGTACTCTTTAAAAAGAGAGGTAAGAGAAGCTGCTTTAGCTCTGCCACCAGAACAACCAAAAAAAGATGGAAAATAAAATGACAACCCAAGAAGAAAAAGCAGACAAAATAATAGAGGATTTTGATACACTTAGCTTAGAAGAAATAGCTAAAAAGTACCCAAAATTAAAAAATGGATATAAATTATTTGATGCTTACAAAGAGTTATCAGATATATCAGAAGGGTACTCTAGCAATATAGTAAGTAAATTCGTATAAAAATAAAACAAACTAGATTCAAAAGCTAATTAGTATTTTTTATTAAAAAAAAAGATGGTAAAAAGAATTAATTATAGTCTAATACTTAGGGATTTAAAACAAGGAGAAAGTTTAAAATCCATATCTAAAAAATACGGCCATTCTTTTAGAAATCTAAGTATAAATCTTAAAGAATTACATAATTACGAATTTGAACTTTATATTAGGGGAAAAGTTATAGATAAATATAATAATTTTTTAATTAGAAAAGCACCACCTAATCACGCAAACCGAATTGAAACAAATATAACAAAAAAAGCCAAAAAAATCTTAATAAAGAAATATGATTGTATTGAGGAAGTTTGTGTTTGGAATGGAGAACCCCTTATAAGAAATTGTGTTGATTTATATTCAATAAAAAATAAATTAGCTATAGAAATAATTTGGAGATCTTCAGAAACCATTAAGCAATTATTAAAAAAATTAAGTAAATATAAACTATTATTTGGAAAAGTTCTATGTGTTTTAGTATGTAATGGTAATAATCCTATTTTGAAATGTGAAAGATTAAGAAATAAAGGGTTTGAAGTGGAGTTATTATTTATAGAACAACCAAGCCCCTATGAGTGAGAGTCCTTTACTTCCAATGCAAAAGAAAAAAAGAGATGAAGACCTTAGAAAATACATCACTTCTATAGTAAAACCCATTTTCGAGAAGGTTGCAGAGGAAGCACCTAATAACCGGATGTTGGTTGGTTCAAAACCAAGAAAAAAGAAGTATTCTTATTTTAATCCTCATAATTATAGACGGTGGTTTAATTTTTCAAGGAAAACTTTTAATCCAGAATCCAAATTTACTCTAACCAAGCGAAACCAACAAATTTGGGGGTTTAACCAAGCTGAAACCCACAAATCGAGTTGCAAAACCAACCCCCTAGTTCAAGGTTGGTTTAGGATAATAAATAAGACTGAATACTTTTTTGATAATTTCTATGATTGCAGCATAAGGGTTAAGAAAAAAACAATCCAGATAAATAACAAAAAAGAGAATAAGAGGAAGCACGTTATAATTTTGGGGGAAGTTCAAGAAAGGAAGAAGCAAGTTTTCGCTATTACAAACAGAAAGGATCAAGAATGTAAGGAAGTGCTTAAATTATTCATAAGCATTTTTGGGGGTAGCTCTGATTTTAAAATAATTAATAAGGCTTCTGAAAATAAGTGTGAGCATGAGGATATGATAGATAAGATTCCTCTAAAAATGACGTTTGATACTCCAATAGTTAAGAAAAGATATAATGAACCGAATGTAGAGTTTACAGATGAAGTCGGAGCAGCTAATTACTTCTCAACTAGGGGAATAGAGGATATTGCGCCACAGATAGAATCACGTTTAGTTGAATTAAAAGACCATTCAGATTTACTATGGGAAGGCGTTACAGGCATCATACAGGTCAATAAAAGCACAGCAGACACATTTAGCAGCTTTGCCACTAATTTCTTGCCTATACACAAAGAACACGCAATTAATATAGGATCTCATACTAAAGTCTTAAAAAATATAGCGAAAGTAAGTGAACAACAAGTAAAAATAAACGCGCGTGTTGCTAAAAGCTTTAACAAATTCAACATTCTATTATCGCAAAAAAAGTTAGAAGGGTGGTTCTAATGCAAAATATAGACTGGAATAATTATAAACCAAAAGAGTATAATATATGTGATTTGAACTTTTTAAAGCAAGACATATTCAACACACCAACTAAAGAAGAAAAAATAATTGATATTATGAAGAAAGATATAGCATTAATAAAAGAAGGTTACTTTAATTTTTATAGTAAATCTAAACAAAAAAAATTAAAGGCTATAGCTTATACTATTCCTCTTAACGCATGGTTTAAAAAATGACTAATCTTATTTGTAATAAATGCGGAAGAACTCAAGAGGAAAACTATAAGATAGAACCTATAGTTTTAAAAATAGATTCAAATACCATTATGAAAATAGGGTTGTGTGATAGATGTAGAAAAACATTCAATAAATAATAAATGGCCGAACAATTAATACTTAATAAAAAAACAAGGAATAAATTACAAGAAGAGAGAGCAAAGTTACTATTAGAGTTATATCAAAAAAGACAAGAATATATTACATTAAATAGCTACATCAACAAAATTGAAACTACAATGAAATTTATAGATGATAATTTAGCATTTTGGGTTATGAACGATCTAAATAAATTTGATGAGGCACAATTTTTTAAGAAAAAAATAGAGGATAGGAGAGTTGGTTTATGGAATCAAAAGAAGAAAACAACAATGAAGAATTATTAAAAAAATCTAAGAAGGAAATAATAAAGTATTTCCATTATAAAATCGGCAATTTAAGGATGTGGAATGTTAGGTACTTAAATCTTATCACTAAAAAATCTTTTCAAATAAGGAATTTACATATAAGGTTAAAAAAGATTAGCAACTCTATAGAACATATATTGAATCATCCATATAACACAAATGAAGCATACATAGGTAAAAAGAAAAAAAAGAAATAATGCGCCAATATAAAAAACTCTGTAAAATTTGTAAAGGATATTGCTTTAATAAGTTAAAACACTCTGAATATTGTAAAGATTGTGAGAAAGTTTCCTTTTATGTAAATCGTATGAAGTCTAATAATAAGGTTTTACTTAAAAGAAATTTACCCGATTATAAATTTAAAATAAGTATAAAATTCAATAAAAAGAAATAATGGTAACTGGAAGCGTGGGGAGGAGTAGGCGGCATAAAGAAAAAGTAGAGGAAAGATTAGAAGATAGTTTATGCGGTAGATGTGGCGAAAGACTGCATGAAGTGGATAAAAAAATGTGTAAAGAGTGCAAGAACTATATAAATAATCAAAATCTTAAATCTCGAACAAAAAGAGGCAAACCATTTCATTATAATAAAAATATTAACTATCGTTAAGTATGAAACTATCACAAAAAGAAAAAGACTGTATATTTTTGGGTTTATTAGTAGGTATGGCAATCGGAATAGTAACAGGGTTTTTAATTTCATTATTATAACATGGCAAGAAAAAACTTTCACTATAGGATTAGTAAAGTAAAAGATAAAGAATATTTACAGATATGGCTAAATAACGAATTTGTTTTGTATATTGGAACTGCAACAAAATTATACAAAAAGTTAGTTTTAGAAAAAAAAGATAAAAATATCTGTAAAACTAACAACTAACTTTCATATATGAAAATAAATAATAATTATGAATGAATATAACTAACTATTGAGTTATGGGACATTAAGGGACATTCATACATAAAAAGGTTCGTGTAATAATAATTATACGAACATTTAGAAATCACTAAAGTTAGTCAGAAAATGAAAGTCTATAAAACAGATTGGAACAAGTACGGTTGGAAATGGGTTATACACAAGACTAATGATGGAGATATAAAATTATTTCAAAAAAATAAAGGAGAGAGTAAATATACAAGAACATTTCAAATATTTGGAGAAGGGATTGAACTATTAAAAAAAGTAATGAAAGATTAAAGGTGTGTATAGGATTATTAAACGAACATTTGAAAATGAAATTACTAATAAAAAAGAAATATTTTGACCAAATTAAAAGAAACGATAAGACAATAGAATACAGAGATGCACATATTACTTTTGTTTGCGAAGAAACTAAAGAAGAATTAAGAAAGGATGTTAAAGATGCTATGGTAATCTATAAACCAGTTGGATATGATGATGTTTTACAAGATAAAAAAACAATAGCTTTTGTATTAAAAAATATATAATGTTTGAAAATGGATATGACAGAAGAAATTAAATGTTACCATTGTAATAAAGTATTTTATTTGAAATCATTTAGATTTATAGAAGCCAAGACAGTAGCTTGTTTTTATTGTAAAAAAAGAATAGTAAAGCAAAAGGACGTATAAAAGCAATTAAACGAATGTTTGGAGGTAAATAACATGGAATTAATAACAAGTAAAAAAGCATTAATAGAGCATAAGAAATTAAAGTCAAGATGGAGTGGGGAATCTAAATTAACTCAACTGATTTTAATTTCAATATTGGATAAATTAGAAAACCCAAAAGATATAAGTCAGTTATTGAAAAGGATTGAGAAACAAGAAAGGGAGTTTGAGCATTATATAAAGGAATATCCAGACCAACTTAAAGCTTTAGAAAAGGACGCTTAATGGTTGTTATGCGAATGTTTGGAGGTAAACAATGGAGAAAAAAAGTTTAGAACAAATAAGGAAAGCAATGATTAAAGTATCTTTTTTAAATAATAGTGGAAAAGGTGCGAGAGTTTGTTATCCTAATGAAGTTCTTGCCGAATTGTTCGGTACAGATATTTTAGATAAAGAGTATATAATGGAAAATGAAAAGTGCGTATAAGATACTTTATATGAATGTTTGAAGATGGATACACACATTAGTAAACTGAAAAAAGGATATAGGTGTCGATTCACTGATATAGATGTTAGGACTTATGCTTCCGTAATTAGAATAATGAGAGTAATAAAAAAAGAACTCAAAAAGAAAAAGTCTGTATAAGATAATGAACTATTGAAAATGTCATTCCAAAACCTAAATAGATTCGTGGATTACATAAGGGCAATCCAGATTAAAGATGATAATGATTTATTCATAGGAATAACCGGAAGGAAAGGTTGCGGTAAAAGCACCTTATCAATCCAGATAGCTCGGAGATATTGCGAAAGATACTTAGGAGAAAAAGCCTTTAATCTTAAAAAATATATTGCATACAATAATAGCCAAATAATGGAAAAATTCAATACCTTGCCTAAATTCTCGCCATTGATTGGGGATGAAGCCATAAGGTTTGTTTGGTCAAGGGATTGGAATAAGTCTGAAAATAAGGAGCTTGCAAGGCTTTCAGCCCAGGCAAGGACTAAAAAGTTTATCTTCTTTATGAACATCCCTAAGTTGGCCTGGATAGATTCAGCATATAGGGAAGGCATGTTGGATGTATGGATTTGGGTGCATGCAACATTCACAGAACGTGGAAAGGAGAGTATTGCAATGGTATTTGAACCTGATGATAACCAGGGCCAGGGCGATTCATGGCATATGAAATATTTAAGGAAGTATGCTCAAAAAAAGAAACATAGGATAGGAAGATTTACAGACATACAGAGATTGATGACTATGCTTAAAAACCATCCTTGCTATATAGATTCTTTCCCTTATCCAAAATTACCGCAGGAATTATATGACCGTTATTTGACAATAAGAGAGACTCATGTATTTGAGAAGGAAGAAAATTATGTCAGTCAAAAGGATTCATCTAAGATTGCCTTGTACAATATAAAGAAGCATTGGGAAAACCTAATAAAAGTAGTCAATGATTCAAAATATAAGCTGCCAACATATGAGATCGCCAGAACTCATATATTTATAGATCCCATAACTAAAGAACCATTGGTAACTTTGCAGACATTGAATAACTGGTATAAGGAAATAGAGAACTCTATACCCTCAGAATTAAAAA
>JADFLA010000023.1 GCA_022564635.1 Nanobdellota archaeon
ATTTGAACCTCTAAGATGGGAATATCTTAGTTAATTGAGTGAATTGATTTGAAAATTTTGTTTAGAACAGCTGGTGGTATAGCGAAAGGTGAAGAATTAGGTTTAGGTCATGTTTACAGGTGTCTAAATCTTGCAAAATTCATGAAACAAAATCAAATACATTTTTTCGTTGAAGATTTTGGCGGAGTCAAAAATATTCTTAAAAAAAATGGGTTTGATAAGATAATTTTGTTAAAAAAAAATCCTAAAATTGAATATGATGTAGAAAAAATTCGATCATATGTAAAACGAAATAAAATTGATATTGTTATTGTTGATAGATATAAAATTAAAAAAAGATATGTTAGTAAAATACGAAAATTTGTTAAAACCGTTGTTATTTCAGATTTGAAAGATATTGAATTTGATGCAGGTTTAGTAGTGAATGGATTTATTGGGTTTAAAAATAAAATTATAAAAAATAGACATAAAACGAAATGCTTGATTGGTCCAAAATATCAAATTTTAAGTAAGAAATTTCAGAAAAAGAAAAACAACAGAAAAAAAGAGTTTAAACTTTTAGCTACATTTGGGGGATATGATGAACAAAATATAGGTTTAATGTTGATACGTTGTATAGTAAAAAACAAATTAAATATCAAAGTTAAATTGGTTTTAGGGCCTTCTTCACGAAAATTTAATCTGAAAAAATTATTTTCAAATAAGTTTGAGTACAAAATTTTACTGTATCCTTTCATTGGAATATTTTTGGGATTGGTAATAAACCCTTATTTTCCGAATAATATTTCTTTGCTTTACACCCAAATTTTCAAGGTAAATCTTATTGCAAATTTATTCAATGTCGAATGGAAGCCATGGCCTTTTTTTGAATTCATAAAAAACAATATTTTAGTTTTATTTTATATTTTCATTTCAATTTTTATTTTGATAATTAATAAAAAAATTACAAAATTACAATCTTTTTATTTTTCATTAACAATATTTTTCTTTATTTACACAATAATATCAAGAAGAATGCAGGAATATCTTGTTCCATTCTCAATTTTAACCGTTTCTTTATTATTAAATTTTTATTTGATTAAATTTGAAAAAAATAAATCTTTTAATTATCATGGAAATCAAAGATTTCCAGGATACAGAAAATCTTCGATTTTCGCGTATGTTAAAAGTGGTGCTGTATTATTTTTAATTATTATTGTAATTACAAATTTCTTTTTATTGAGACAAGACATTAGTAACAATGATTTTTTATTTAATTATAATAATTGTGCAGAATGGATGAAAAACAATATTCCAAAAAACTCTTTGGTATTTACAAATGCTTATGCATTCCCATATTTATTTTCAAAGAATTCTGATTTAATTTATACTCATGGAATTGATCTTACATACTCTTATCTTTACGAGCCTGAAAAGTTTGAAAGATACATGGGAATATTACAGGGAACATTGAAAGATAATGTTGACTACATAAAAGAAGATTATAGTCCAGACTATGTATTCTCTGGTAAAATAAAACAAGATGTACAATTATTTAATTATATTATAAATAATAAACAAAACT
This sequence comes from Nanobdellota archaeon, assembly GCA_022564635.1. Lineage (GTDB taxonomy): Archaea > Nanobdellota > Nanobdellia > Woesearchaeales > GW2011-AR4 > JACPJP01. Next base: position 1,565 of record JADFLA010000023.1, read on the forward strand.
ATGATGCAGTTTATGAAGATGAATGGTGCGCTGTTTTAGAAGTTAAATGAGTGTTTAAGAATTATAAAATAAATTGTAGCAATAATGATTAAGATTATTATTAAAATATTAAATTGATTATAATTAATTTTTTTAGAATTTTCTTTGTTTATTGTTGGTAAATCAACTTCAAACTTATGCAAAGCTATATTATACTTCATAGGAGGTTCCTCATATTTTATTTTTTCTTTCTTTTTCCTTTTCTTCATTTTAAATTGTTTAATTTATTCTTAATTTTTTCATTCTTAGGCTCTATTTCCAAAGCCTTAACCAATAAGTCTTTAGCTTTATCTTCATCTTTCAAAAATTCATAAATCACAGCTAAATTGTAATAATAATCAGATTCATATGGATTAATTTCTATAGCCTTGTTTATTTCCTTAACAGCTAAATCAAATTTTCCCATTCCACCATAAACAGTACCTAAATCACTGTAAGCTTTAGATAATTTAGGATTAATATCTATAGATTTTTTAAGATAGATTAATGAGTTGTCGTAATCATTGATATAACTGTAAACCAACCCCAAATTATTATTAGCCAGATAAAAATCAGGACTTAATTCTATTGCCTTATTGTAAAAAGAAATTGCTTTATCATAATTTTCAAGGTAAGCATTTATTGTTCCTAAATTTTCATATGCATTGTAGTTCTTACTGGATAAATCAACAGCCTTTGACGCATAGGTAAGAGCATTTTCATAATCTCCTCTTTCCCTATAATACAAAGCTAATGAATTGTATGTTTTTGTTCCAGCACCCTTCTCAACACTTGTGCTTAATAAATTGAAATTATCTTTCCATTCTGCATTCTTTTGTATTGTTAAAAATGAATACATTCCCATTATTAAAATAACCAACACTACAATAATTACCTTGGAAATTTTTTTAATATAATCTATTTTATTAAATTTAAAAATTAAAAAAGTTAATAACAAAACAAACCCATAAGAAGGTAAATACAAATACCTGTCAGCCATTATCGTTATCTGAGGGAAAATATTAGAAAAAGGCAATAAAGTTATAAAAAACCAACCAATTGAAAAAAACACTATTTTTGATTTTTTATAGGATTTAATAAAGAAAAACAAAATAAATAATGAAATAAATAATGAAATCAAAAAACCAATGCTTAATATCGTTGTATCGAACTTTACAACTCTTTCTATCGTAAGGTTAAAGGGAAAAAATAAAATGATAATATATTGGACAAATATTTTTATTGTTGTTAGTAAAGTTCCAAAAAAACTATGCTCGAAATAAATATCTGTCCGTCCTATTTGACGCAAAACTGAAAATCTTATTATTAAATAAAAAATAGTAATAACAATATAGGGAATATATTTTTTAAGTGATGATTTAAAATTATTTAAATTAATTTTAAAATTAAATGTAAAATCATACAAAAATAAAAATAAAATCAAAGTTAATGCTTCTTCTGAAGAAAACAAAGCCAGTAAATAAAAAACAATAGATAGATAATAATAATTTTTTGTGTTCCATAAAAAGTTAATACTTTTTATGCTTGAAAAAATTTTGATTTTTTCATTGTTTGTGGAAACAATAATATAAGAAAAGAATGCCAATAACAAAAATAAAATTCCTAAAACGTCAAATGTTGCTGTCATATTTGTGATTCTTGCTGTATGGATTGGATGAACTGCAAAAAACAGAGAAACAACCAGCGAGAATGTAGTTTTCTTAGTAATTTTTAATGTTATAAAAAATAATAATAATGAAACAAAAAAGTGCAATAATAAACTATTTAGATGGTAACCAAAAACATTTAAGCCCCATATTTGATAAGTTAAAGTATAAAAAACACTTCTTAAAGGCCTGTATAAAAAACCAGGAGAAGGTTCTGTAAAAAATCCAGGAATGTTGCTTAAATCCCTAATGTGAATATTGTTAACAATAAAAAACTCATCATCCCATGCAAAATTGTTTGGAAAAATATTGGCATAACTTATTAAAATAATAATAAACAAAAATAATACAATCAACAGATTTTTATTTAATTTCATAGATAAAATCCCTAATTTATTGGTATAATGCTACTAATATTTAATTTATTGCGGATTAACATAAATTTCTATATTGTTTCTTTAAATTAAAAAATAATACAAAAATTTATATACACTAAATTAAAATTTAAGTTAAGATGCTTAGGGTTTATAAGTTCCAAAAAGGAGGTGTAACCGCAGGTTCTTTAAATGATTTAGGCAATACTTCAAAGTGTTGGGCTGACATTGTAAATCCTACAAAAAAGGAATTAACGGATATTTCTGAAAAGGCGAAAATTTCATTAAACGAGCTGAAAAATGTCCTTGACGAGGATGAAAGACCCAAGGTTTCTGATCTAGAAAATTATTCCCTCATTATTGTAAGAACTCCTTTAATAGAGCATGATGAAATCCTTACAACACCAGTATCTATTTTTATCTCAAAAAACAAGAATAACGTAATTACAATTACCCTGAAAGAAATAAATTCTATTCAAAAAATAAAGCAGTTAATAGCATCGAAAAAAATTGACATGTATGATAAGGGCATAAGTTTTTTTACTTATAGGCTTCTTGACGAGGTTTTAGACACATACTTCTCAATTTTAGATACTTTAGAGGAAAAAATAGACTATATAGAAGACAAAGTTGTTGAAACACCTGACAAACTAACTATTGAACATATTTTTTCAGTAAAAAAAACGCTAATATTCTTCCACCGCGCCTTGACCGCAAACAGGGAAGTAATATCCTCAATAGAAAAGGAATATGTTGCAAACATAGACAAAAAAAATATCAAAAGATTCAGAGCTTTATATAATGATGTAACGCAACTAATAGATATGGTAGGCACATACAGGGACATTTTAACAGGAACCTTGGATATATACCTAAGCTCAATCTCTAACAACATGAACCAGGTGATGAAAACTTTAACCATAATTGCCTCATTTGTCTTAATCCCGACTCTAATCTCCGGAATTTACGGAATGAATTTTAGCATCGCTTCTCAGTATAACATGCCAGAATTAGCCTGGAAATACGGTTATTTCTTCGCCTTAGGTCTAATGTCGATTTCTATAATTGGGACTTTTATTTTTTTCAAAAAGAAAGGATGGTTGTGAAATTATTCCAAAACCCTATAGAAAGCGTCAAATACCGGAGTGTCGCTTGTAATTTGATGGAAATGGTATCCTAATTTATTGCACGTTTCTTCTATTCTTGCTGCATGGTTATCTAACATCTGCTGGTATTGGACCCTTAATCTCGGGCTTACATAAGTCCTCAACATACTTTTTGACTCGCTGTCTATTAGCTTAAAATCACCACTATACTTTAAGTCTTTTTCAATAGGATCCAAAACCTGTATGATTTTTATTTCATGGTCTCCTAAAGTGTACAAAGCTTCTACAACCTCATTGATATCCATTAAAAAATCAGAAACAAGCACGAGCATTGACCTGCTTCCAACTATTTTTTTGTATTGCGCCATCGAGTTTAATAATTTAGAATAACCTTGTGTTTTTGTATTGTTAAGGTGGAAAACCATGCTAGCCAAGTGAGACATGCCTCTTCTCGGTTGGAATACATCAAGAGTTTCTGAAAAAGTAGAAAATTGGAACTTTTCATTTTCCCTCATAGCCAAATAAGCAAAACCTACACCTAACATAGCGGCATAATCAAATTTGCTCATAGGCCTACCAAAACCCATCGATGCGCTAGCATCCATAATAATGTGTGCAGTTAAATTCCTTTCCTCTTCAAACGTCTTTATATACAAATGATCTGTCCTTGCAAAAACTTTCCAGTCAATAAGCCTTATATCATCTCCTGGAGCGTAAATCCTATGATCCTTAAATGTCAAACCTCTTCCAGTTGCTATAGATCTCCTTGGGCCAACATAGTTAGAAGTAACCCTCTTCTTAACAACAAGATGAAATCTGTCCAATTGATCTAAGAAATCTGTATTAATCATTTTATTAATTGCGTTTTAATTTTAATTGTTAATGAAATAAAAATATTAATGAATTAATTGTGAATGTGTTTCTGAACTTTATTGTAATTTTAATTATTGTTTTTATTTCACTTTATCTAAAATATGCTTAATTGCATCATCTGTGGTCATTCCTTTTCTTTCTGCCTCAAAATTCAAGATAATACGGTGCCTCAATATGGGATATGCCATGTCATTAATATCTTCGCTACTCACATGATTTCTTCCCTTAATCAATGCACGTGCTTTTGCCGCTAGTATTATTCCAATAGAAGCCCTTGGAGATGCGCCATAATGGATAACATCTTTGTTTGTCCTTGTTGCAACTATTATTTTTAAAGCCCTGTTCTTTATGTCATTTGCAATAGGAACTTGCCGTGTTAAAGTTTGCAAACTAAGTAAATGATTTTTATTCAGTAAAGTTTTTAGGTTAGTTTCCCTTAAAGTAGAAGCATATTTGTCTACAATTTCCATCTCTTCCTCAAAAGAGGGGTAACCTACTTTTATTTTTAACAAAAATCTATCTGCTTGTGCTTCTGGCAAAGGATATGTCCCTTCTTGCTCAATTGGGTTCATAGTCGCTAAAATAAAGAAAGGAAGATCAAGCTTATAAGTAGTAGTACCGACTGTAACCTGCTTTTCCTGCATTGCCTCCAGTAAAGCGCTCTGTGTTTTCGGCGTTGCTCTATTAACCTCATCTGCCAGAACTATATTTGCAAAAATAGGTCCTGGTTGGAATTTAAAATTTCTTTTGCCAGCAGTCTCTTCTATTATATACGTTCCTGTTATGTCAGATGGCATTAAATCCGGCGTGCTCTGGATTCTGCTGAACTTAAGACTCATTATATCTGCCAATGTTCTTATAGTCAATGTCTTTGCCAAACCAGGATAGCCTTCTAACAAAGCATTCCCATCGCATAAAATAGCTGCAAGAATCTGCTCAACAACATGATTTTGGCCAACCACTACCCTACTCACTTCCTTAAATACAGCATCAAAAACATGTTTGTAGTTCCTCATGTAACACACCTCTTTTTTAATAGTATTTAATATTTTTTGTTTTTATTAATTATTTTATAATTTTAATTGTTTTTATTTCTCAATATTATTATTTTTATTATAATTAATCATTGTCATGGAAATCGGAGATTTCCAGGATCCTGGGAAACGCAAGCGTTTCCGGGAAACCGGAAATTCCGAAGGAATTTCCCAGTTCACCGAAAATCTTCGATTTTCGCGTGTTTTATAACTGTTTTATTTTTATTATTAATTTAATTCACCTATTAGCAAGCTTATTGAAATAACTCTTAACCAGCTCTTGTTCTTCCTCCGGGATTTTTTCCTCAAAAGCAGAGGCTTGATCAACAGCTATTTCTTTAGGAAAAATCTCATCAAACTGCTTCTGCTCGACATCACCCTCTTCTCTTACATTAACCTCATAATTTACAGGCGTTATTCTTATGTCAATCTGTTGATTCCCTAAAATAGCCAGCTTGCTTTTACCATAAATATCATCACTTTCATTAATCTCTCCCAAAAGAACATTGTCTGATTTTCTAGGATTTATATTATCTATAATTTCTGGAAGATTACTAATGAATAGACCCAAATCAACAATATAAAGGTCTAGCGTTGTTGCAGCAACAATTGCAAATGACAGTATGATTGTAGCAAAAATCTTATAATACACTTGCTTTGTCTGAATAAAAGAACTTAATCCAACTTGTTTTAAGTCATACATAACCTCTTCTTCCAGTTCATTAACAACAGGATTTTCTTTCTTAACATTATCTGCCGCTGTTCTCAATTTTTCCTTAAGAGGCCCATATTTGCTCTCTACAATTTTTCTTTTATCAATTTTAGAATTTGTATACAACCTCATCACAAAATAAATAATTGTAGGAATTATCGCTAGAATAGGGAATAAATTCACCAAAGACAACAAAAAATATACAACAAGGAAAAATATTGCTGCATTTAATATACTCTCAAAAACCATTATAAAATTTAATGTCCTGTTGATTTCCTTAATTGCTTTAATGAAGATTTTCATTGTTTAAAATTTTTAATTTTAAGCTTGAAAAATGAAATTTTTCATTGTTATTTTTCAATTATTTCATTTTTTAAAATTTATTCTGATTAAAAATTATAATTGCATTTTAAATGTCTTTAACAATCATCATCTGAACCACCAGCTGCAATTAGTTTTGCGCATATTCTGTCTCTATCATCCTTCAAATTGCTCCTTTGCGATTTTAATGCAGTAATCTCGCCATTAGCAGCAGACAAACTTGACTGTGTCTGTGCCAATAAAGTCTTAGTTGCATCCAGCTGAGAACTTTTTTCAGCTAACTGGCTTTTTGTGCTGCTTACTTCTGAGCGCAAATTTGTATTGTCAGCACTAATTCTAGTATTTTCATCTCTCACATCATTAAACCTCTGATCAAGCACTTTTTTATCTTCCTCTGCCTTTACCCTTAGGCTATATGTTTCGTTCAATTCCAGTCTTTTAGAGCTTAATTCCTTTGTAACCTGACCTAGCTGATTTAATTTATTTTGATATTCCAATGAAACATCCTTGAAAGTAGTCTGATAATAAACACTAAAACCACTAAACAAAACTATAGACACAATTATCAAAATCAGCAACCCAAGATTCACATCCCTTTTCATAAATGCCATTTTAATCAACCTCTTTAATTTTTATTTTACAATAATTTATTTTTATCATACTTTCAATTTCATTAATTATCATATTATTTTTTATTAATTATGACTCATAATTTTTTATAATGATTTTTTATTTTTAATTTTTTATGTAATTTTCATTGATTATTTTTTGATTGAATTTTTGGTCATTGTATTTTTTATTATTGTATTTTCTATTTCATTTCTTTGACTTATCTATAACTTTTATTTTCCCATAACCTCCTTAAACCTATTTCTCCTAAAAATAATATTAACGCTATAATCAAAAATGGCCATTTAAAGGCTGTTGTATTTACCTTTATTCTCTTTGATTTTTCCTTTACAAACTCTATAATTCCCAAAATATCATTCCTGTCAAAAACTTTACCTCCAGTCTGCTCAACAAGCTTTATGAACTCTTCATTAACTCCAAGATTCCTAAATTCTTTCTTGTAATTAACTGCTACATCTGCTCCTAAGAAATTATAAAACCCTGTTCTTGTTGGATTGAATTTGGCATTATAAAAATTAACATCGGATTTAATAAAATTAAGCTTTTCATGTTGTGGCAAAGAATTTGAAATAACATTCACAAACATAGGTCTATCAAGTGTTGTATCTTTAATACTCACATCAAAATTCTTTTTCCTTGCCAGGTCCCCTATAACCCAATTTATTGCTTTTGTTAAAACTTTGGAATTTTTCTTGATTAAAAACTCTCCGCCCCATTTACTCCCATCGTCAGTTGCCAAACTGACTACTCTGCCTAGGCCAAATCTCCATGCAACCATAATCGGAATATTTTTGTTTGTTGTCACAAGCATTCTCGCTGAGGGTTTGGGTATAACATAATTATAGCCACTCACAATAGCATCTAAGCTCTGGTTAAATGTTATGAAATGTGTTGTATCCAGTAAAATAAGTTTGTTGAGAAACTCAGTATCATCTTTGTCTTCTGGCTCTCCAAATATTATATTTAGTTTGTTAGAAGCGTCAACAGGGAAATAAATTCCTTCTCCCCTAAGTGCAACGCTAGTAAGAAAATCATCATTTCTTCTGTCACCTACACCAGCAACATAAACTTTTATACCTCTCGAAGCTGCCTGTCTTGCGCTTTCCTTGGTATCAGCCATCAACTTATTGTATGTTGTCTTTCCATCTGTAATGAGTATTATATTTCTACCTCCTGATTGACTCCTAAGCATTTTATTTCCAGCGTCAATACCAAGATTGAAAAAAGATTGTCCGTCAAAAATCAGCCTAGAAACCTTGTCTATCAATTCTTTCTTATGCTCTTTTAATGGTTTAATATCTGCAACTTTGTAAGGAACTGTGTGAAATGCAATAACACCCACATTATTTTTATCATCCAAACTATCTATTATACTAACAGCCTGGGCTTTTTCAATATCAACATATTCTGCTGTTCCATGCGATATGTCAATAACAATAACAATGTGCACATCACTTTTCTCTGCCTCTTCCCCTGCTCCTACCTTAACAGGCAGCAAAGTCTCTATTAAACTTCCTTTATATGCGCCTCTATCATAAGAACTTTGGCCTCCAATAACAAATATACCATTGCCATCAGATACATAGTCACTTAAAGAATCCATATGCGGCAGAAATTTATTAGCAGGTATGTCATTCAATATAACTGCCAAATAACTGCTTAAGTCATCTGGTATTGAACTTAAAGTTGTTAAATCATAAATTTTTTCCAGATCTGCTTTCAAAGGGGAACTTTTTTCTGAGACAAACAAAACCCTAGGTCTTGGAACAACTTTAATTGTTTTATAATATTGGTTATTTTGTGAAAAATAGTCATTGCTTCCAACATTTAGAAGCTCAGCAGTAATTTTATGGTAACCCTCTGAAAGTTTTTTATTTACGGTAAAAGAGTCACTTTTATCATTGCTCTTTGCTATCACAATATCATCATCAAACCTTACCTCTAAAGTGTAGGGTATATTTTTTCCTACATTGTTTACATTTACAATAAAGTCTTCTTCTGTATCTCTTATTGCCTCACTTACACCCAAAATCTCAACACTAACATCGCTTTCTATTGGTTCCATATCTAACGTGCTGACAGTAGCATTAAGCGAAGCTGCCAGAAGCATCACATCACCTAAAAGCTTTCCATCATTATTGTTACCATCAGTTATAACCAAAACATTTTCATCCCTTTCTATATTGTTCAAAATTCCGTTCCCAATTGCGGATTTATCCCCTACTGTTATGGTCCTTACTGCTGCAGGTATTTTGCCTTTTAGCTTATTAGCAAGCTCTCTTTCAAGACCAGCCTCAAACATATTAAGGGATGTTGAATTATCCACCAGAATAGTAATTCTTGGATTTCCCTTTACTGTCTTTGTTTCCAATAAAAACGGGCTTGCAATCGCAATTAACAATAATGCAAAAATTATTGACCTTATTATGAAGAAAATAAATCTTTGTTTTTCCTTCTCTCTTTCATAGCTTGCTTGCTCGGATTTGTCAAAAAAGTTTATGAAATTCTTTTTAATTAAAAAATAAAGACCTATAGTAAAAGGTATGATTAACAAAGCTACGTAAGAATACTTTAGGCAAAATTTAGATATACAAAATACGCTGCTTAGATCTGGAAAAATAAATGCAATTACAAATCACCTCTCCTTTTTATATAAAATACCTCAAAGACCATAAGTAAAAAAACTAAAATCAAAAGCAAAATGCTTAAACTAAAATCCCTTTCAATACTCTTCTCTTTAAGCACTTCCGCACTTTCGCTTTCTTCTTTTAATACACCACTTGCTGTAACATCGCTTTCTTTCTCATCAAGAAGATTGACTGCAAACTTTTTGTCATTGAATTCGTATATTCCAACCTCATCAAATATGACTTTTGATGTTGTCAAAGATGTGGAAGGTGTTTTGACGCGCTGCTGATTTATTGTAACAATTTTCCCTGTCTTTAAGTTAAAATCCCTTATATCCTCTGTTTCTGCCATAAAATTGATCAATGAGTTCCAAAAAATTGGGTAAGATGGTAATGTTCTGAAATCAGAGGCATCATCAATAATGCCATAATAGAAAATTTTTCCCTTGAAATGCTCTTTAACTGCTAAAACTGGCATACCCAATATAGAAGCAATTACACTTGTGCCTTCCCTGGAATCCGTGCTAAAATATTCAGATACTGTTGAAAAGCAAATATCATTCCCAAACTGCTTAGTCATCTCATTTATTACATCCACGCATACTCTTCTTGTGTCCTCAACCAATTTATTCAAATTTACAATATCCAAATCAACCTTGTTGAACTTATCTAGGTCATTTTGCGCAGTTAGGATTAATTTTCCTCCATTCTTGACGTAATTTGACAAATCTTGAAAAGTTCCTGGCAAAATTCCATCTCTTATCCCAACATTGTTTATGCTATGTACTACAATAACATCATGTTCAAAAGGCTCAATTCTATCCCCTTTTGTATTTAATGTAAGAACCGGAGGATTAACTATGTTAAGTCTTACATCTCTGGATGCTAACAACGCATTCTCTAAATTTGTATTTTTTCTGTTTGTTATAAGTAATACATTTACTCTTTTCTTCAGTGGAGCGCTTACATACGCAATATTATCAACACTAAGATCATCATCTGGCTCTAATACAATTTTACTTACTCCTACAGGAGTATCATCAAACAGAAAACTCTCAATAGAATTCGGCAATACATCAATTTTCCCTGATTCTGCGATTACATCTTTGTCTTTGATTAACTTAATATTTATCTGTTTTTTTACTGAATTAAAATTTTTGATAAAAACCTTTATTCCATGTTTTCCCACATCCATTTCAATAATGCCTGCATTTTCTGCATCATTTGATACATCAACAAAGTTAAGAATAATCTCTTCCGAGCTTATGGCTTTTTTAACAGCCAGTAAATCAGGACCGTCAACATTACTAAAATCGCTTATAACAACAATTCTTCCAGGTCTGTCCTGCAGTATATCTTTAGCTAATAACATTGCATCTCCTAAATTTGTTGTTGTTGCCTTTGGCTCTAAATTTCCCAAAATATTGGAAGCTGTTTCATCATCCTCATCCTCCAATATTATCAATGGAATGTTTTCTGCAAATATTATGCTGTTTCTTCCACTCACAACCTTTTTGGCTTCTTTAATTGCCTCATCAAACCTCGTTCTTCCTCCTTCGTCTGCTTGCATTGATGCGCTTACATCCAAAACAATTACAGTATTTTCTAAAGATACATCATATGGAACTTTAATAAAAGGTTCAGCTATTGCAAAAGACAAGCCTAGTAATGCCAATAGCTGTATAAAAAATAGCAAGTTTGTCAAGAATTTCCTCAAAAAATCATACTGCCTTGATGTCTTTTTGTTCTGCAGTAAAAACATTAAGGAAGGTATTATCCTATCTACAGGCTTTGGTTTTCTTAGATATAATATTATGAAAGGTATCAAGCTTGCTAATGCTATCAATCCTAAAGTATTTGCAAATGGCATATCAACCTCTTTTTCTCATATTTTTTATTATTTTTTTATTATTTTTTTTATTTAATTTTTTAATGAGTTTTTTATTGAACTATCATTTTATTTTTTATTGCTCTTTTTTTGTTTGCTTATTTTATTAATTAAATCATCTACACTAACTAAATCCTTAACAACAACCAAATGATCATCTACCAAGTACCAGTAAACATCACTATTCAGATCTAGCTTCAGCTCTTCCCTAGCCTCAAAAGGCAGTGTCACCTGACCTTGTTTTGTTATTTTAGCCTTTCCGATAAACTTAATTGTCATTAAGCCCTCTTTTAATAATATTAATAAAATTAATAATTATAATAAAAAAAATAAAAATATTAATATTATTAGGATTATTATTTATAAATCTTGTGGTTTTCAGTTTCCACTATAAAATTCAATAAAATATATAAATCATGCAAAAAATCAAATCATAATGCCAAAAACAAAAAACATCAACAAACAAGACTTAGATGCTTTGCGTCATAGTTTAGCTCATCTTCTTGCTGCTGCAGTTATGGAATTATGGCCAGACACTAAAAGAACTATTGGGCCTCCAATTGAGAATGGATTCTATTATGATTTTCAGTTCAAAAAACCAATCCACGAAGATGATTTTCCAAAAATTGAAAAAAAGATGCGAGCTATCTTGCCAAAATGGGACCAATTTACTAGAAAAGATCTTTCATCATCAGAAGCCAAAAAAGAGTTTAAAGACAATCCATTCAAAATAGAATTAATTGAAGAGTTCTCCAAAGGCGGAAAAAAAGTCAGTTTCTATAAATCCGGTAGCTATGTGGATCTATGCAAAGGTGGCCATGTTGATTCTATGAAAAAGATCCAAGCAGATTGCTTTAAGCTTACTCATATTGCAGGTGCTTATTGGCGTGGAAATGAAAAAAATCCTCAGCTTACAAGAATTTATGCAGTAGCCTTTCCAACTAAAAAAGAGCTTGTTGCTCATCTAAAGCTTCTGGAAGAAGCCAAAAAAAGGGACCATAGAGTTATAGGAAAACAACTTGATTTATTCTCATTGCATGTAGAAGGTCCTGGATTTATCTTCTTCCATCCGAATGGTGTTAAAATTATTAACATCCTTAAAGATTTCATAAGAAAGGAACTTGACAAACTAAGCTATAAAGAAATTATGACTCCAATGGTATTAAGTAAAACATTATGGGAGCAATCAGGACACTGGGATCATTTCAAAGAAAACATGTACTTTACCGAGGTAGAAGGAAAGGTATTTGCATTAAAACCGATGAATTGCCCAGGAGCTATTTTAATTTACAAGGAAAAACTTCCCAGTTATAGGGATTTGCCAATAAGATTTTCAGAATTTGGTTTGGATCATAGGCATGAACTTTCTGGTGTTTTATCTGGTTTGTTTAGGGTTCGTGCTTTTACTCAGGATGACGCACATATATTCTGTACAGAAGACCATATAGAAAAAGAGGTATCCCAATTAATTGACCTTGTTGATTATGTCTATAAAACTTTCAACTTTCCTTACCATATTGAATTATCTACAAGACCAGAAAAGTTTACAGGAAAAATACAAAACTGGAATAAAGCAGAAAAAGCCTTAGAAGATGCCTTAAAATCTAAAAATATAAAATATAAATTAAATCCAGGTGATGGGGCTTTTTACGGTCCAAAAATAGATTTCCACATAAAAGATTGTCTAGGTAGAACATGGCAATGCGCTACCATTCAAATTGATTTTTCAATGCCCGATAAATTCAATTTAAATTATATAGGAGAACATGGCAACAAACTCAGACCTGTAATGATACACCGGACAATTTTAGGCTCTGTTGAAAGGTTTTTTGGAATATTGATAGAGCATTATGCAGGCAAATTTCCTCTATGGTTAACCCCAGTACAAGTAAAAATTCTTACAATCGCTGACAGGTTTAATCTATATGCAAAAAAAATCAAGGAAGAATTAGAAAGGGATAATATTAGAGTTGAGCTAGATACAAGAGTAGAGTCTGTCAGCTATAAGGTCAGAGAAGCCCAACTACAAAAAATACCAATCATAATAATTGTTGGAGAAAAAGAGGAAAAAAGTAACACTGTTGCCGTAAGGACCTTAGATAATAAGGTTAAGTTCAATGTTAAAGTTAAGGATTTGATTAACAGAGTTCTTGATAATATTGAGAAAAAGAAAGAGAAGTTTGAGATTTAGTTAAAAAATCAAAACATTTTTAAAGTGCCTAGTCTTAGAATAGGTTATATGAATCAAGCAAAAACAAAGTTAGGTCTTATATTCGCGTTATTCGTAATTGCAATATTTATTTCTGGGATTGTAATAGCTCAAAATAATTCTGAAAGAACAAATTTTGTTTCTGATGAGGTTATAATTAAACTTAAGGAGGATAAAAGTATAGATTCCTTGAATTTAGATAAGGCTAAGGTTAAAAAAATAGCACGTGGTAAGAATAAACATTTTAAAGACAAAGGTTTAGACAGACTATATCTATTAAAGGTGGGAAATGCTGAAAAGGCTATTAAAAATTTAAAAAACAATCCTAATGTTGAGTATGTGGAACCTAATTATATTGTTACCATAACCTTAATACCAAATGACCCTGATTTCTCAAAATTATATGGTTTGCATAATACAGGACAAACTGGTGGAACAGCAGATGCTGATATAGATGCGCCAGAAGCTTGGGATATTCAAACTGGAAGTGATGCTGTTGTTGTTGCAGTAATAGATACAGGCGTTGATTATAATCATGAAGATTTAGCAGCTAATATGTGGGTTAATGTAAATGAAATACCAGATAACAACATAGATGACGATAATAACGGTTTTATAGATGATTATTTAGGTTGGGATTTTTATAATGATGATAACGACCCGTTTGATGATCAGGGACATGGAACACATGTTTCTGGAACAATAGGTGCAGTAGGAAATAATGGTATAGGTGTTGTAGGGGTAAGTTGGAATGTTAGAGTTATGCCATTAAAATTTTTAAGCGCCAGTGGTTCTGGATCAACAGCAGATGCTATTGCTGCCATAGAATATGCAACTTCAATGAATGCAAATATAATGAGCAACAGCTGGGGTGGAGGAGGATTTTCTCAAGCTTTAAAAGATGCAATATCAGCTGCAAATGCTGCTGGAATTTTGTTCGTTGCAGCAGCAGGAAACAATGGTGAAGATACAGATAGTTCACCCCATTATCCTTCTAGTTATGATGTTCCAAATGTTGTTTCAGTGGCTGCTACAGATGACAATGATAACTTAGCAAGCTTCTCAAATTTTGGCGCAACATCAGTTGACTTAGGAGCCCCAGGTGTTTCTATTTTTTCAACTGTTCCTACTGGTTCTTGTTCTTTATGCGATGCTTCAGGTTATAGATACCTAAGTGGAACATCAATGGCAACTCCTCATGTTTCTGGAGCTGCCGCTTTAATAAAATCACAATTTCCAGAAATAACACACTTGGATATAAAAACACTATTATTATCTAGTGTTGACCATCTAACAAGCTTAGAAAGTAAAACTGTAAGTGAAGGAAGGCTTAATGCATTTAACTCCTTAGAAGATGATACTATTGCCCCTGGAGCTATAACAGACTTAACACCTGTAGATAAAACATTCCAATCAGTTACATTAACCTGGACAGCAACTGGTGATGACGATAGCGTAGGAACTGCAAGCTCTTACGACTTAAGATACTCAACATTGTTAATAGATGCCACAAATTTTGATAGTGCGACTGAAGTCTCAAATTTACCAAAGCCACAAGCCTCTGGTTCTACTGAAGTATTTGAGGTAAATAGTTTAGATTCTTCAACAACCTATTATTTTGCAATAAAAGCAATAGATAACGTTGGTAATAAAGGAGCAATTTCAAATATAGCATCTGAAACAACAACAGAGCCAACAGTGCTTTTCTCTGACGATTTTGAATCTGGAGTAAATGGATGGACTCTTGGCGGTAGTAAAGGTAAAAGACGATTATGGGAATTAGGAATGCCAACTTCTGGTCCAGGATCAGCATTTTCTGGACTAAACGTATGGGCAACAAATCTCGATGGAAATTATAATAAAGATAGAGTCAAAGAATATCTTATATCTCCCACTATAGATTTGACACTAATAGATAATGCTGCTTTAGCATTCCAAAATTGGTATGATACAGAAAGGTCTTTTGATGGAGGAGTAATAGAGATTTCTATAGATAATGGAATAAATTGGGAATATGTACTTTATGAAGGTTATGATACCACCTTAGGATGTAATAACCCATTACCTAATGATTGGGAAGCATTTTCTGGTAAAAGTGATGGATGGAGGAAAGAAGCAATAGATTTAACTCCTTATACAGGTAACGTAGTAAAATTGAGATTTACTTTTGCATCAGATTGCTCTGTAAATAATTATCCGGGTTGGTATATAGATGACTTTGCTATCTTAGTGGAACCAGCAGAGCCAAATAATCCGCCAGTAGCAGATGCTAATGGTCCTTATGAAGGGACTGAAGATATAGATGTTGTTTTTAACGGTTCAGGAAGTTCCGATCCAGATGGCGATGCTTTAACATATAATTGGGACTTTGGTGATGGTTCAACTGGTACTGGAGTTAATCCAAGCCATGCATATACAGCAGGAGGAACTTACACAGTAACTTTAATTGTAAATGATGGAAAAGTTGATTCAGAACCAAGCACAACAACTGCTACAATAACTGAAGTAAATGATGCACCTGTTGCTGATGCAGGTCCTGACCAAACAGTTACAGATTCTGATGATGATGGAGTTGAAGATGTTATATTGGATGGTTCAGGAAGTTCTGATCCAGATGGGTCTATTGTTTCATACGAATGGACCGAGGGCGCAACACTTCTTGGAACTGGCGCAACGTTGACGACAAGCTTTACCGTTGCCGGTTCTCCCCACACGGTCACCCTGACGGTGACGGATAACGGTGGAGCAACTGATTCCGATGAGGTGGTGATAACAGTGAATGAAGCTTCTGCTACTCCAGCCTTGCATGTTGCCGACATCACCATGTCTATCAAGAAGAAAGGATCGAAATTTGATGCAACAGCGCTCGTCACTGTGGTTGATCAAGACGGAATCTTGATTTCTACCGCAACCGTGACTGGTGATTGGAGTGGCGCAGTGACCATTACCGGGCAGACCGCTGACACCAATGGCGATGGAACTGCTAAGTTCCGATCCGGAAGAAATGGCGCCGGAACTTACACCTTTACCGTCACCAACATCAACAAAGACGGATACGTGTATGATGCTGTAGCGAATGTCGAGACAAGCGACTCGATTTCCAGCCCCTAAGGCACCCGATTCTTGAGAACGAGGAACACCCTTTACGGTTCCACTGATACAAGTGCAGGAAGTTGTAGTTCCTAAAGACGAACAAAAACAAAGAAAAGAACACTTGAAACTTCGAGATTGATTTTTAAAATAAAAAACGTAAAGAATTGAAAAAATGGATAAGAAAGGAAAATCAGTAATTATTTTTGGGCTAACTGTAGTGCTTGCCTTGACAATTTTCGCGGTAATAGGTATTGCTCATCTTAACCCACAAGGTAAACAAACACATCCACAAGGACTTGATACAGAAAGTTGTCAAGATGCATTAACAGGAGCAGAGGAACAACTTACAGACAGAGGAACTATAAATCCTCGTTTACTTAATAACACAGAAGATAAATGTGGAGTTGGAGAATGTAGAATTGAATTTGATGCCGCTAATGAGCCTATCTTAGTTTGTGGAGAAGCATCATGCATCACTCGGACAGAATGCGGAGTGATAGGAGGGGCTATTGTGGAAACTGAATTATGTAAAAGCGGATTGGCATGTGGAATAGCTGCAACATTTGACTGTATATGTCCAATTCCAATTTGAAGATAATTCTGGATAAGAGGTAATTATATACTTCTCTTTAAAGCAAAAGAATTTGATGTTGCTAGAGAACCTCACCTAGTTTGTCAGGATGATAATCCGGTGTAATCGTATATTGAAGCCTTATTACTTTCATTTTATTTCTATAACTTCTAATTTTTAGATAAAAATAGAAAGTTATTTATATTTAAATCACGGTCATTATATTTTAATTAAAAATTAGGTATAAATAATGAAAAAAATATTTAGCATATTTATTTTTATTCTATTATTGACTACAAATATAGCAATAGCTCAAGAAGAGCAACTTCCTGATCCTGGAATTCTTCCAGATAGTCCATTGTATGGACTAAAAAAAGCAGCAGAAGCAGTTGGAACATTTTTTACATTTGGTCAGGAAAAGAAAGCTGAGAGAATGTTGCAATTAGCAGAAAAACGATTGGCAGAAGCAGAAGCTGTTGGTAAAGAAGGTAAAAAAACTGCTGCTGATAAAGCAATTAAAGGCTACCAAAAAGCTATAGAAAATGCGCAAATACATGCTAGGAATGCAGAAAGAAAAGCAGAAGTTTTGGAAAAAGTTGCATTAGCAACATCAAAACATCTTTCTGTTTTAGATAAGATAAAAGATAAAGTTCCAGAACAAGTAAAAGAAGCTATAACTAAAGCTAAAGAAGCTTCTATGAATGAACAAAAAAAAGCTTTAAGAGCTCTTTCTGAAGATAAACCTGAAAAAGCTGCTGAGATAAACATAAAGGCAGCAAAAGATAGATTAAAAAGAGCTAAAGAAAAAGCTGAAGCAGGAGAAAGTGATGATGTTGAAGAAGCTTTAGAAGAATATGAAGAAATGACAGAACTTTCTAAAGAACTTGCTGAAAAAGATGCTGAAGCAGCAGAAGATATTGCTGATGATTTTAATGAACAATTATTAGAATTAGATGAAATTGAAGATACAGCACCAGAAGAAGTAAAAGAAAAAGTTAAAGAGAAAAAATCATCTTCTTTGGAAAAACAAAGGGATTCATTAAGGAGTTTAGCTAAAGACAAACCAGAAAAAGCAGTAGAAATCCACTTGAAAGCTGCCGAAGCGAGACTTAACAGAGCAAAAGAAAAAGCAGATGAAAATGAAATAGAAGAAGTAGAAGATGAAATAGAAGAATTTGATAAATTAGCTAATTTTGGTAATGAGATTTCTCAAATTGCTCAAGGTCTTGGCAAAGACACAACAACAGTTGACCAGTTAGTAGCTAGAGCAACTACACGTCATTTAGAAGTACTAGCAGAAGTTTATGAAAAAGTTCCAGAGCAAGCAAAGGCAGCAATTTTAAGTGTCATTGAACGGGCTATGGAAAAGTCTGTAAAAGGAAGGGAAACTGCTGTAGAAGCCTTGAAAAAGAAAGATGCTTTAGGAGATATTTCAGAAGAAGTTCCTAAATATGTGAGTGATAAAATTCCAGAAAAAATAAAAGAGAAAATTGGAATTAAAGGAAAATCTGAAACAGTAGGTAAACCAAAAGAAGTTGCAGCGCCAGCGGCAGTTCCTGAGAAAGCAACTAAAACTCCTACTAAAAAAACACCTGAGGCTACTACAAAAGAAGTTGCAGCGCCAGAGATAATTCCTGAGGAAACAACTGAAACTCCGACAGGAACATTACTAATGCAAATGACAGATGCCCCGCCTGAATTAAACATAACAAAAGCTTTAGTAACCATATCAGATGTTGAAGTTCATTTGGCTGAAGCAGACGAAGAAGAAAATGCAACAACTGAGGCAGGATGGTTTACTGTAGTTGAAGAAGCAAAGACATTTGACCTTATAGCAATAGAAGATGTTAAAGAGTTTTTAGGGACTGCGGAATTAAGTGTAGGGAAATATACACAAATAAGATTGAATATCAATGAAGCATTAGTAACAATCAATGGAACCGAATATGATCTAACAATACCATCAAAAACAGTAAAATTAGTTAAAGCATTCAATATCGAACCGAATGAAACAACCACATTGACACTGGATTTTGATGCGCAGGAGTCCATACATTCTGCAGGAAAAGACAAATATATTATGAGGCCCACAATAAAGGTGATACAAGAATAATTTTTCTATTTTTAATTAAGAAAATTTTTATTTAAAATATTATTTTCTTTTATTCTTCTTCCTCTTCTTCTTCCTCTTCTTCTTGAACCTCTAACCCACTAATAACCGCCAAATTATCATCAACTAAATTATTTCTTATTTCTTCCGTATCTAATAAACCTAAAGTTCTCTCAAGAATTTCTTCATTATCAGCTAAAATTGTTAAAATTGTGACATTATTTTTAGATAAATGAACCAAAGAAGAATCTTTTCTATTAAATAACAAATCATTAATCCTGAATGAATCTTCATCAACTGCCAAATTTTCTATTACTATTGCATTAAAATCATCGAACAACTCAATAACTATATTATCAACACTTTTGTTTAAATTCCTTTTTATATTTGAATCAATATCTGCTTTTAACAATCTATTTTTCAGATTTATTGCATGCTTTGATAAATCCAAATTTGTTGTTACAATAGTCGCTTTTTCAAAAAAATAAGGAAAATCTGCTAAGTTAAATTCTTTCTCTGGCTTTGTTAAAAAATCAGCTATATTAGAAATCAATTGATTGTTATTATTTATTGTATTGTATGGTTGATTAAAGAAGGTTATATCACAAACAGCTAATATTGAATTTTTTAAAGCTATTGGAGCAAAACCAGTTTTAGCCTCATCTGATGAGGAAAATGTATTTTTATCTGTAACCACAATCCCATTCTCAAATGGAAGTATTGGACATGATGAATATAAAGCAATTTTCTTTAATTTTCTTGTTATATTATTTTTCTTGAATTTCTCTAAAAATATAAACTTAAAATTTCCATCATTTTCCTTTTGATTATATAAATAATCCTGAGAAAAGATTATATTAAAATTATTAGATATTGAATTTATCTCATTTTCTCTGTCAGGATCTGATACTAAAAGTAATTTCCCTTTTTTATCTGTAAATTCTTTAATCAAATTCATTTCCTTTTCTGAAAATTCTTCTTTTGGCAGAATAACAACAAAAGAATTTGCCTTTCTAAGTTTACTATCTAAATTTTCAGCATCTGTTAGAAACTCAACCTTATTGCCTCTATCAATAATTCTAGATATAAGTACATCTATTTCCTCATTATCAAAATCATTTTCATGCGATAAATCAAATAAAACAATGCCTTCTGTCTTTTCAAAAGTATCCTTAAATTCTGGAATAATAGATTCTATGCTTATATCCAAATCATGCACACCTTTTTTAGGTGCAAAATAAATACCCTTATAGAAAAACAGGCTTTTTATTACTACAGTTAAAACTATCAAAACAATAAAAAACAAAATTAGTGTTTTAATATTTTTTTTACCTATATCTTTTAATTGAAGTGCTTTCATTTTTCTGGGTTTAAATATAAATAATAATTCATTGGTATGGTATTAGTGCTGCTATTTAGGATACTTTGATCAACAGATAAAGAGATTGTTATCTTTATTATAGGTTCTTCATTTAACTCTATAACTTTATAATTTGTAATGCCAGCAAGTTTAGAGGCTTTTTTAATAGCCTCTTCCTTAGTTCCCAATGCATCAATTAAACCAAAATTTAGAGCATCAAAACCCACATAAACTTTAGCATTAGCCAACTCTTCTTTACTTAACTTTAACTTATCTCCTCTTTGAAACAAAACCGCTCTTAGAAAGCTTTCTTGTATCATTTGTATTTGCCTTGTAAGTTCTTTTCTCGGTGTTCCAACACCCTTTAAAGTACCAGTTGTTATTATATTTTCATCTAAAGGTTCTCTATCTGGCAAAACAGAAATAACTCCAATGCTTCCTACATCTGATGAAGGCTTTGTATAAATGTAATTAGAAGCTATAGCAATATAATAAGCACCTGAAGCTCCTAGTTGATCTATAGAAGATACTATTGGTTTTTCTTTTCTTAACTCTAATAAACTCAAATAAATCTCTTCAATGACTACAGCTCCTCCACCAGGGCTATTTATATCCAATACAACTGCTTTTATGCTTCTGTTTTCCTTTGCACTTTCTATTAACTCCAATATACTATCTTTTTTAGATTCAGAAGTTATTGAACCCTCAATCTTAATTATACCTATGTAAGGCTTCCCAATTAATTTATTAAAAATCAAATTTCCTATAAAAATAGAAATTATTATTAATAAAATTAGGATTAAAATACGTGTATGTTTCTTACTAATCTGCTTTAACAAAACCATCAATTACCACTCTAGAGTGGAAGTATAGAATATATATAAAGCTATTCTTTTAAATCTAGAAATTTAGTTGATCAACTTTACTAATTAGGACATACAAAAAACAATAGGCTGTAAGGTCTTTTGGATATAAATCCCACACTTAGGCTTTGCACATAATCCCTAGAAAAACCCCAAGTTGCACATAAACCTATGATCTGCACATTAACCCTATTTCAGAATGAAATAAACAAATACCCCCCCTAGTTTTGTTTACATTTTCTATATATAACAAACAGAAATAAAAAAACAGATGTTTATTTATTGGGTATCCACAATAAATAGTCATTCTAAGTTTATGGAAATGTAGAAACTATTCGAATCCCACGTGCTTTTGTTCTTACAGCGGGAGGAAATAATGTATTAAAATTAAGTTTACGATTTCCAAGTTCAGATGTGTCATAGGAAGGTAAAGAACTAAAATAAGGATTATTGTTTGTGTTATCTATAACTAAAGCATACTCTTTATCCTCATCTGGATTTGAAGCTAATCTCACTAAGTAGGGTTTACCCCCTAAAACCCATTCATACACATCAGATACTTTGCTAGAATCACCATTTCCTAAAAGTGCTAATGTAAGGTCTTCCATTCCTGGACCGATAAAATCATTTGTGCCTCTAAGTCTTCCTTCAAGTGAAAATTCATCTGGCATTCCCCAATTATGAGTAATCACATCAGAACCATCCTTGGTATATTTTATCCTTGTATTGGTCATTATCATAGTCCCATGATCTTTAGAATCAGCAGCAAAAATTTTTCTTATTTCTTCCACACCATCTACGTCTTGATTATCATATAAGTTTGTAAACAGTGCCGTCATTAAAGGACCACTAACTAGTCCCCAACCTGTTTGTTTACCATATTCTCCCCATTCTCTTTGAGAGTGAGCATTTGATTTATCTAAAAGTCCTACAGTTACTTGAACTATTAGATTTTCTCCATTTTGTAACCTTACACCTTTAATCGTATATAACTTTTCAGGTTGGACGACCTCTAAAGTTGTGATGACTTCAAGTGCCTCTCCATATGAAGGTTGGGACATGTTTCTTCGATTAAAGTAATGAATGACCACTTTTAAAGTTTCTGATTTAAGCGCCTTCTGTTTTATCCGTTTATTATTTCCCTTCGATAACTTAAATTGCCTCTTCATTTTTAATTTTTCCTCATTTTCCTAAGAAATGCCTGTTGTGGGGTCTCTAAAACATCAAACTTAAGAGCACTATGTG
>JADFLA010000001.1 GCA_022564635.1 Nanobdellota archaeon
GGAAAGAAGTTCTTCGAATATTTTCCAGAAGCGAAGAAAAAATACTTCTGGGACAGCGGTTTGTGGAATCCAAGCTACTACATAGGAAGCCCTAAGAACTTCGAAAACACAATCAATTACATAAAGAAGTAGAAATATGGAGAAGCAAGAGTCAAGCAACAAAGCCTTTTAAGCTACGCTGCATAAGCCGGGAATGCCCCCAATCTCTGATTGGGGGTTGTTTACAACAAAATATCCGATGTTATTTAAATTTAATCTCTGTTGTTAAGTTTGTTAAGAAAAACAATTTAATGAAGTTTGCAAAATCTGGCTGGGAGTATTTTGAAGGAAAGTAAGAATTTAACAGTAGATGACAAAGTTGATACCACCTTCGACACAAATTGCCTAGATCAAAGATTAGAAATAATTATATTGTGATTTTAACAAGATTATTGTTTTTAGAAGCCCACTTTATGAGGGGTTGTATGCTATTTCCTAATCCTTTCCCTTTAGCTGTCAGGAAATATTCCACTTTAATAGGTGTTTCTTGAAATATTTTCTTTTTAATTAAGTCTGCATTCTCAAGGTTCTTTAATTGATCAGAAAGACTTTTTGGGCTTATTCCATTTAACTTTTTTTTGATTTCATTGTATCTCAGCTCTCCGTGTTTTTTGAGAAGCTCTATGATTAGTATAGCCCATTTTTTGCTTACAATATCTAAAGAATCATTTGCTAAACATGTACAAATATCTCTTTCTTCAGGTATTGTACAACATTCTTCCTTCTCCATTTCAATTTACCTCCATAAACTTAGTATACACCTATAAACTTTATAGTTTATATATTTGTTATACCTTATCTATTAATAAACACTTATTAATAAACTTTTTGGAGGCAAAAAAATGAAAATTATGAACATAAGTTTGCTGGTAATATCGGTTTTAACGCTTATTTTGGTTGCAATTGTTGCGTTTTCATTTCCAAATCTTCATGGAAGAATCCATACAGTAAGCCAAACTGTAGATAGAATAGAACAAGCAGTTGAGCAACTAAGTGTAAAGGAATTTGTCATTGTTGAAGTGCCTCAGCCACCTGTTTCAACGAAGAATGTAATACAAATAACAGATACAGGCTTAAAACCTACTTCACTAACAATCAAAAAAGGAGAAGTTGTAACATTTATCAGCAAAGCAACAGCTCCAGTATGGCCAGCAGGCGATGACCATCCAACTCACGATGCCTATCCTTCTGTCGCATACGCTAAGGAGGGTGATCAGGCTAAATCTTTCGGCTCAAAAGCTTGTGTAGAATATGGTATAAGAAAGGGTGATGTGTTTGATCCTTGTAAATTATTACTGCCAGAGGAAACATTTACCTTTAGATTTAATGAAAAAGGAACATGGGGCTTTCATAATCATGTGAGACCTGAGCATACTGGAAAAATAATAGTAGGATAATGAGGTGGATAAAATGGCTGAAGAAAAAGAATGCTGCGTACATAACAGACCGGTTGAGGAATGTAAAGAATGTGCAGAAAAAGCAGAAGCTGGAGAATGTTGCGTGCATGGAAGAGATGTTGGTGAATGCAAGGAATGCAAATCTGGTAGCTCTGGGTGCACATGTTAGCAACATGGACTGGTTAAGGTGCTAAAATATGAAAGATGAAAGAATAGAAAATATTTCAAAGGGATTGTCTTCAGAAAATCCAAAAGAAAAACTAAAAGCAATAAATGAACTGACAGAAATAGCATTTAATCTGGATTCTGATAATAGAAAACAAGTTGTTAAACTTCTCAACAGCATTGCTGAAGATAAGCAAGCCTTCATACGATGGAATGTTGCTATTGCCTTGGGAAAGATAGGACATAAAGATGCCATTCCTGTACTTGAAAAGATGGTTAGCGATATGCACGCTAATGTTCGTTTTAGAGTTGCGATTGCGTTGGGTTTAATAGGTTCTGAAACTTGTATTCCAATTCTTGAAAAAATGGTAAATGATGATTACGAACTAGGTGGCCATTTTGTTGTGCGTGGGTTTGTTGCTATTGCTTTAGGAAAAATAGGTCATAAAGATTGTGTACCAGTTCTTGCCAAACTTGTAGAAGATAAAGACCCTGTTGTAAGATGGCATGTTGCTGTTACTTTTGGTGATATTGGACATGAAAGTGGAGTGCAATATTTATCTAATCTGGTAAATGATGAAATTCCCTTTGTTAGGGCACATACTGCTATTGCTTTAGCTGAAATTGGTCATAAAAGCGGTTTGGCATATTTAGAACAATTAGAAAAGGATAATGTTGAGAAAGTTGCAAAGATTAGTAGTGAAGCGTTAAAAACATTAAAATCTGTAATCTAATTTCTTGCGAAGCAAATCTATTTTATTTATGATCTTTTAGAGACCATTTAACCAGCGGAATTAACAGTCCATACAATTCCCTCCCATTCTTTGTTAACCCATACTCAACCTTTGGAGGAATTTCATCATACTGCTTTCTGTATATAAAACCCATTTTTTCCAGATCTTTTAACCTATCTGATAATGTATTTGGATTAAGTTGAGATAATTTATTTAATATTTCATTAAACCTTAATTTGCCAAAATTGCCTATTGTGATAATTAAAGATAAAGTCCATTTTTTTCCTATGCTGTTCATCAATCCATCTAGTATACAAGGACAGTAATCTGTTTGATTACTTCGCATGTTACATTTTTCTAAAACCTTTATCTCACTTAACATTTTCATACTAACTTAACATATAGTTACTTAAACATTTAAATAAAAGCTCCTATAATACTATAGAAATAGTAGCTAATATAAAAAATTAATGGTGGTTTAATTGGAAAAAAGTACTTATACTTGTCCAGAATGTAACTGCACATATGAAGTTAAAGGCAAAGAAGAAAAAGCCTGTCATTGTGATAAGAAAGGATGTCCATGTTGTAAATAAGGGGGTGAAAATAAAATGTGTTTAGCTATGGCTGCTACAAGCAGCGGAATAGGTGGAACTGCTTTAGCTGTTAGTGGGCTTGTTTTAACTGGTGTTGGAGCATTTGCATATAAAATGAGAGAAAGTATTAAAAACGTGTTTAGAAAAATTATAAAATAACTAAGTTCTAAAATGGTGAAGAAAAAAATCAGAGTAGAGCTGCTTACAGCACCTGGATGCTCAAAATGCGCCAAAGCTAAGGAAAATATAAAATCAATTCTAAATAGATTCAAAGATAAAGTCAATTATACAGAAATTGATGTTAGCAAAAATCCAAAAAAACTTCTAAAGTTTGGAGTTATGATGACTCCTGCTATAATAATAAATAATAAACTTGAATTTGAAGGAACACCTTCAGAAAGAGAGCTAGAAGAAAAATTAAAAGAGAAAAAATGAATAAGGCATTAAAATATATCACTGGAATTTCCTTAATTGTATTAATATTTGCAGTTGCCTGGATTGGTTTTAAGATTTGGGTTCCAATTATTTTAAAGGGATTGCCTTCCTTAACAGTTCTTTCTCCATTAGCTTTGTTTGGATTTGCAATTTTTGCTGGACTTATTACCTTTGCTGCTCCGTGTGCAATAGGAATAGCGCCTGCGTATGTGGCCTATGTTCTTGAACAAACTAAAGGAGTGGAAAATAAGTTCTGGCAAGGAACAAAGGCAGGATTTCAAGCAGCTCTCGGACCAGTTATAGTTTATGGTATTGTTGGGTTTTTACTCTTGGGGCTTTCTTCAGTTATACAAATTTCTACAGCAGTTGGTTTTGGCAAAGGGCAGAATTATCTTTTTTGGTTCAGTGCCGCAACAAAACCAATTGTCATAATAATTCTTTTGATTTTTGGATTTCTTCTCCTAACTGGATACTCTTTTGAGACTAGTCAAATTTACAGATACATAAAAAACAAGTTGAAATTAAAAGAAGGATATATGGCATTTGGAGTATTGTATGGGGTTGGTTCTTTAGGATGTGGATTATTGGTCTTTGTTCCATTGCTACTCTTAGTAATTGCTGGAAGTAATATTATTACTGGATTAATTGCTCTTTTACTTTACATGGCGTCTTTTGGGTTAGCATTAATGCTTATTACTATCCTTAGTGTATATTCAAAAACAGCATTGTTTGATTTTATCCAGAAACATAGTATGGCAATAAAGAGATTTGCAGGTATTGTTGTACTGTTAGGAACGACTTGGCTTATCATATTTTATGTTAGAACTGGGGGATTGATGTAATATGAACAAAAAAAATTTATTTATTGGAGTTTTAATCATAGCTGTTGTAGTATTTGGCTCATATGCTGGATTTAGTTTATGGCAATCATATAGATGGAGAACTATGGGTCATGGGCCAGGAGGATTTGATCAAGAACAGCAGCAAACAGTTCCTGGAATGCCTATAGATAGGGAAAGGCAAACCAATGCTTTTTCAGTTAAGATTGATGTTCCTGGAAATGCAGTTTCCGGTGAAAATGTCAATATTGAAGCCTCAGTTTCTAGCAACACAGCACCGCATGCAAGAACTGTATTAAAATTTTTTGTTGACGATAAGGAAATTGAAAGTAAAGCAGGTTTAATACCACCTGGTCAGACTGTAGTTGCAAATTTTATCTGGCAAGCTGAAAAAGGAGAGCATAAAATAAAAGTAGTTGTGAGTTCTGCGGCTGGTATTTCTTATGATGAAGATGAAAAGGTAATTTCTGTTAAAGAAACAACTAAAACTGAGAAGGAAGGGCTAGTTGAGGTTAAGTCTGTTTGCGGCAATAATATACTAGAAGGAAATGAAATCTGTGATGGTACTGACCTAAATGGCAAAATATGTACTAATGTGGGTTTTGGTTTTATAGGTGGTACTCTAAAATGTAAGGCTGATTGTTCAGGCTTTGATACCAGTGGTTGTTTCGGTGGAATGGGTCACAGATAATATGAAAAAATTAATACAGTATTTTATTCTGCTAATTTTTTTTATTACAGTTGCAACTATATCTATTTTAAATCAAGTTAAAGCTGAAAAATTTGTACCAATACCAAGTTCAATATTAACAATGGAAGTAGAGGAAGGGAATATTTATAGCTTCCCTTGGATTGAAAATATAAGCTGCTCAAAATTAAATTTGGGATGTTTTAAGGTTGTAAGTATAGATAAAAATAGTGTAGTTATAGAGCATCCTGCTTTTGAAGATGCTGATAAACTTAAAGGGTTTGGCTGGAATCTGTTTACAACAATTGATAAAAATGGAGTTGAATATAAACTATACAAATTTGGCAAAGGTTCAAATGAAGAGTGGGTTTATGCTGTTGCTAATATAGACAAAAATACTTTGACATTTTTAAAGTTGCCTGGTTCTAGTAGCGGTAAAGCAGTAATTTATAGGTTTGTTGATGTTGATTTCGCCAAGAAAAAAATTATGGATACATATATAGTAGAATCTAATGAAATGATAACAATGTTTGCATCTGCAAATATAGAAAAATTAATTCCTCAAGCTTCGATTGCATCAATAAAAGTTAATGGAGAATCAGTTGAATTTTTATATAATAAAATTATGAATCTAAATTTACCTGCAGGGAAAAACACCATTGCTGTAGAACTTAATTTGGAGCAATTAGAAGTATTAGAGCTTTCACCCATTTATGAACCAAGAAATATGTCATTGCCAAAGGAAATAAATCTAAATATCAAAGGAAAAGAAAAGATTTTAGTAGAAATAAGAACTATTGGTATTCCAAATAAAGTCTGGGAAGAGAGTGATGTTATATTAGCTTCTACTCAAGCTGACAATATAATAAAACAACCATTAACAAAAATATTAGAATTTAAAAAAGATAATATAAATATTAAAACAAAGGCAACAATACAATATAAAGGTCGGAGTTATCCTGTTATTATTAAAATTGAATGAATTTACAGAAAATAATGATGAGATATTCTAAATACTTGCTAATTTTTATTATCATAATTTTAATTATTATACCGTATTTAAATTATTCTGGTAAAAAGATTAACCTCTTTTTCATAATAAAATTATAATTGCACTATTTTATATAAAAACATGTTGATTCTTTATAAGAAATACAAATTCTCTAAAATTTAACGATTTCGTTCTTGTCCCGATGGGAGCGTTAATTTTTCTATTAAAAACGAAGGAAAACTTTAAATATACTCAATATATTAGATTTATAAATATTTGAGAGGGGATTATAATTATGGCAAAACATGCTTTAGTGGTGGATGATGAACAAGAAGATTTAAACACAATGAAAGGAATTCTTGAAAAAGATGTCTATGAAGTGGCTACTGTAACTAATGGTACAGATGCTTTAGATCATTTAACTGGTGATAATGTTGATTTAATACTAATTGATATCAGAATGCCAACGCTTTCTGGTTATGAGTTATTAAGGTTGATGAGAGAGAAAATAAACCATAAAGCAAAATTAACATCAGATTTAGATGAAATTACCAAAGGGAAATTGGATATTCAATTACAAGGCAGTCGCATTGATGAGGTTAATACTCTTACCAATTCTCTCTCTCTCTCATTTTAGCAAACATGAAATTAGCTATTTTAAGAACTGGGATTAAGAAAGAAGAAATGGGTATTAGGGAGAAAAGTATTGAGAAAACAATGGGAGCAGCAACGAGTAAACCTAAGACTGTTGTTAAAAAGAAATAAAACTTTAAAATGGGATTATTATCAACAATTTTTAAAAAAAGAGGCCAGAAATTGGCTAAGGAGCAGATAGAACAGATAGAGAGTAAAATCCAAGAAACAAGGAAAAGATATTCAAGTCAAAGAAAAATTAAATCAGTAACTTCTGGTAAAAAAACTAAACAAGTCAATGTAAAATCCAAACTAATTAATAAGTCTTATTCGGAAAATAAAGAAAAGAAATTCATTAAAACCGGAATCTCTGGTTTTGATAAGCTATTGGAAAAAGGTATTCCAAAAAGCACCTCAATTTTGGTTTCCGGAGGAGCAGGTTCTGGAAAGACTATTTTTTGCTTGCAAACGCTGTTCAATGCAGCTAAAAATGGTGAAAAATGTCTTTACTTAAGTTTTGAGGAATCTGAGAAAAGATTAAAAGAGCATATGGATGATTTTGGATGGGACTGGAAAGAGCTGGAAAACAAAGGATTGCTTAAGATTATGCGTAAAGAGCCATTTAACTTTACAAACACTATAGAAGCAATGACAGAAAAAGCGAAAGGAGAGCTTTTGATAGACATTAATGAGGTGCTTGAGATAATACCGGAAGGGTTTATACCTGACAGGATTGTTTTGGACTCTGTAACAGCAATTGCAGCTGCATTTAGCGGAAAAGAAGAGAGTTATAGAATTTTTATAGAGCAGCTGTTTAGGTATCTTGAATCATTGCATGCAACAACATTCTTAATATCTGAAACGGAACAGATGCCTACTATTTATTCACGAACTGGTGTTGAAGAGTTTCTTGCTGATGGTGTAATTGTTCTTTATGCCATAAGAATCGGGAATATAAGAGAAAATGGCATAGAGGTTTTGAAACTTAGAGGAGCAAAGCATGAGAAGAAAATAGTTGCTATGCAGATTAAAAATAAAGGCATAGAGGTTTATCCGCAACAAGAGGTTCTTAGCGAGATGAAGTGATTATTTTTTCTGTTCATTTTTTCCTAATTTATTTTGTAGCTTAAGTTTTTTCTCTTTTAGATCAGACATGCGTTCTCTGTATTTTAACATGAGCTTGTCATAATCATCTCTGCTTAAAGAATGATGCTTAAAATATTTCCTTTGAGTATATTTTTGCATCTCGAAAGTCCTTTTTTCATCTTCAATTGATTTTTTTAAACTGGATTTCAAGTGGCTACGATGCCATACTGGTTGTGTGACGATGACAAGAACTATTGTTCCAATAATTATGGCATAACCATATCGCAACAACACGTTGTTGTAGAAAACTCTTGCTTTGAACTCAAAGTTACCAATAGCTTCTACGCTTATAGCTTTCCTAGGTAATTTAACCGAATTTCCATAGATATCAGAAGCGTCAAGTTGCAAAGACTGAAGATCTACATCTTCTTGGGTAAACAAGTAAGAACTTGTGTAGATTCCTGGTTTGCGCTCTGTTAATTTAATTGTTTTTTCCCCTATTTTTAATAAGACATTTGCGTTTTCAACTACAGTGGCATCAGTATAGCCCAGACTAGCTTCAATATTTATTTTTTGTCCTGTAAAGAAATCTGTTGTTGTTGGCTTTGAAAGAGTTAGGATCATGGATGCTGGTCTGATTGTTACTGGAATTCTGCTTCCACCTGCTTTGGTAACATTATCTTTTGTTTTTATGGCTTGTACGCTAATGTACCATAAACCTAGAGGATCATTAGGACTTGTTTGGTATTCTGATGTGTATGTTCCCGGGCGTATTTCTTCAAGTGTTTTTATGTCTCCGAAAGGATTCTTGAAATCAACTATTGCACCTTCTAAAGGTTTTCCCTCATCCTTTACTTCTACTGTTATTGGTATTGAAGATCCTCTTTTATATTCTCCATCCTTTAATGGACTCAAAAATGTTACAGTATAGAAAGCAACTCCTTCTGGAGTTGAAACTGTTGTTGCAAGATTTGCAGTTCCCTCGTTACCATCTTCATCAGTTGCATGGATCTTAATATCCCACTTCCCATCAGGCTCAGCAAAACTTATTAGATGACTATCAATAAATTTTCCTTCATCGTCAGAAATTAGTGTTTTATTAAGAAGAAAATCTTCTGCAGAAACAGTTAGTTGTGCAGCAACATTTTTTATAGGTTCCTGATTAAAATAAGTCATATCCCCTGAAAATACAATCCGTTCTCCTTTGAAATACTCTTCTTTTCCCAAGGATGTACTGATATAAATGGTAGGATCTACATTAATTAAAATTCTTTCTTCGTCATATGCTGCAGCTTGTCCTCTAAAAATAATAGCATATTCTCCTTTCTCAATCTCATTTCCAATAGTTACATTCGCTCCAAATATATTATAATCCATCCTGCCAAAATTGCTAACTAACTTAACAGTTCCAAAAAGTTCTGATTCTGCAGACATTTTTACATCAGAAACAAAACTATAGCCTCTAACCACTTTTGCAAGAATTGTAAGTATACCTCTTTTTATCGTGTCACCATCTTTAGGATTTTCTATAACTATTTTTATTGGCCTAACACCTACACCTATAGTTGTTGTTTCTCCTCCAGTAGTTGTTGTTGTTCCATCAGTGCCTCCAGTGGTTGTAGAAGAAGTTGTAGTTCCATCTGTGGTAGTTGTTCCAGGGACACCTTCATGGCCTTCTTTATGATGCAATCCTGTAGGACTATCCAGCGGTCTAAAGACAATAATAACAGCTGTTACTATGATAATTAGAATTAGTACTGCACTTACATTCACCTCTTTTTTCATATTAAACATCTAGCTATAAGAATTAGTATTTAAATAATTTGCCAAATAAACCGCCGTGAACGGAAACTACTCAAAAAGAAACCCAATATCCTTCTTAAAAAAGGAATAGACGAGATACAGTATGTTGTGGCATACAACCCTCGACAATATCTCATTTATCTTATACTTATTTTGAATCCTGAGCCGTCTATAGCAAAGAACCTTTCTTTTTTAGATAATTGGAAATTGCAACAAAGAAAATTCAGAAAAATATAAACAGGCTTTGCACATTAACTATGTTCTAGAAAGAGCTTTGGCTATAAAGTCCATAACAAGGAAAAAAATATCCAAGAAAAATTTAGCCAATAGTTTCAAATATTAAATCAAACAAATACTAAAAATTATTTACTGAAGTTTACTAATACTTAAAATATATTTTGTGCTGGATAAATAATAATACCATTATTATCTTTTATTTGCATGGGGAATGTTTTAGTGGTATGTTTTGTCCCTCTCATCTTAAAAATTTCAAGACTTCTTGTCCTGATACCCTTAATTTTGGAATTATAAATCCATAAAATGCTATCTACTTCAAAATCTAATGGGGTTACCTTATGTCCCTCAATATCATATTCCGAAGTAAGTAATGAACATAATTTCCAATTGCGTAACATTTTAAATAAATTTAAATAAGACGCTCTTAAAACTAATTCACTTTTAAATAATAAAGAGTATGATGTCATCGAGTCAATTACAATCCTTTTAGCTTTTAGTTTATTAATTATTTGAGATTCCAACTTTTCAACCTGTTTATGAACTTCCAATTGAATATCTGTTGGTGATATTTCTATTATACTAACTTTAATTTCTTTATCTAATTTTTCTAAATCCCACCCAAAACTATTCATATTCTTCATAATATTATCTTTCCCTTCCTCAAGTGTTATATATACTCCAGGCTCATTATATTTTGTTGCACCATTAACTAGGTATTGCATTGCAAAAATACTTTTTCCGCTACCAGGACCACCAGCTATCATATTTATGCTGTTTCTTACTAAACCACCCATCATCCCATCATCTAAATTCTTTATTCCAGTAGGAACCCTTTCCATAGTATCATCTTTTTTTATCAATTTATATTCCTCCAATCTGTATTTACAAAATCAGCATAACTTATTAATAAACTTATTTATTTTTAGGGCTTTGTATTTTTAACCCTTGAAAAACCCTCCTCTTAAATTAGGGCTTTTTGGGCAAATTTTTTATAGAGTTCTTTTATGATGGGACTATAACCTTTAGTATACATCCCGATGGGAGCACCACTTCTTAATTTATCGATGAGAAAAAAGACTTTTTTTGAGATGTACTGGGGCATTTAACCTTTTGTACCTATCCCTATAGGACTTGGTTTTTGGGCAAAGTTTTTATATCGTTCTATATGATATGTGTTTATGGGTATAACACCAAGAGCTCGGATTCTTGTTTTATTCTTGTCAATAGTTGTAGTTTCCGGTATGTACTTCTTATTTTATGATGAAGATATTTCTAGCAAATATAATTCAAAAACCCCCTGCGAACTCAATGACCCAGATTTCATGGAAATAATAATGGTTGCGGTAAACGGTAGTGGAGATTATAAAATAATCTGCCGAGAAAAGACTGAGGAAGAAAAACACAAACCTGAGAACTTAGAAGAACACATTATTCCAGAAAATATTCCTATTCGGAGGGAAATTATTGATTTTTGGCAAAATTTTAGGGGTCCTGGAAATTGTACAGCAAATGAATGTGATGCTTATTGCTCAGAACAAGAAAATTTAAATGAATGCATTTCTTGGTGTAAAAACAATTCAGATTTGTGTCCTGATTTTAAGTTAGAAGAATGGCAAAGTAAACTAAAACAAAATATAATCTTTGTACCTGTAGATGTCTATATAATAAAATATAATGACGATGATTTAAGTAGCATCAGAAACAAAGAAAATATCAACTCACTTTTTAGTAATGTTAACATAATATGGAATCAAGCAAATATTAGTGCAAATATAACTAAAATTGAATTCCTTATGATAAATGATAACTCTATTTATTCAAGTACAGAAAGATTATATTCTTATGTTATTCAAACTGGAAATTATGATAAAAATAAAATAAATGCATATTTTGTAAAAACATTACATGGTTCTAATGGAATTGCACTTCCAGGTAATGTTATAATGATTGCAGACAGAACAACTGTATTTGATTATAGGGCAACATCTCATGAAATAGGACATGTCCTAGGGCTTAAACATGTTGGACCTATTAATAGATTGATGGCTAGGGGTGTAAATGGATTTGATTTAACAGATGATGAGATAGAAATTGCGCAGAGTAATGCTTTAAGTAAATTTTACTAAAGAGGTTATTATTAATAATTTAAAAAATATCTTATTAAATTATAGCTAAATAAAGTATCTACATACCATAATGTAAACACAATATTTATTAACCAGCATTGTATTTATATGTAAAGAGGGTGGTGATATGGCTTTACAATTCACTTTTCTATATGGAATTATAGTTTTAGTGGTTTTATATGTCTTATCTAGTTTAAAGATAGTCAACGAATACGAAAGGGGGGTGCTATTTTTCTTAGGAAAATATATTGGATTAATGAAACCAGGATTAAAGATAGTATTGCCAGTTATAATGAGCTGGGAAAGAGTAGATTTAAGAGTTAAAGCAGTAGATGTTCCAGATCAAGATGCTATTACAAAAGACAATGTCTCTATTAAAGTAAATGCTGTACTTTATTATAAGGTAGATGATGCAACAAAAGCTATACTTGCAGTTGAACATTATAGATTTGCAATATCTCAATTAGCACAAACTACAATGAGGGATGTTGTTGGTGAGGTAAGCTTGGATGAGTTATTGAGCAAAAGAGATTCTGTTTCTAAACGAATAAGGGAAATTGTTGATGAATCAAGTGACCCTTGGGGTATCAAAGT
This sequence comes from Nanobdellota archaeon, assembly GCA_022564635.1. Taxonomy (GTDB): domain Archaea; phylum Nanobdellota; class Nanobdellia; order Woesearchaeales; family GW2011-AR4; genus JACPJP01. Next base: position 12,361 of record JADFLA010000001.1, read on the forward strand.
AGAAGGTGTAGAACTTAAACACGTTGAGCTTCCTGAGTCATTAAAACGAATTATTGGAAAAGAAGCAGAAGCTGAGCGTGAAAAAAGAGCTGTTATCATTAAAGCTGCTGGAGAAGTAATTGCTTCAACTAATATGGCAAAAGCCGCTGATACCTTGGCAAAAGCCCCTGGAGCTCTACATTTAAGAACATTACAAAGTATTAATAATATTTCCAGTGATGCCTCAAATACAGTAATCTTTGCAATCCCTCTTGAAGTCCTCAGAGCAATTGAAGGGTTTAAGGATAAGAAAACCTAAGATTAAGTCTCTTTTCTTTTTTCCATGCACATTATCGTAATATTAAAATTTTACGTTTTTATTTAAATTAAGTTATAGCTTATACCTCAGTGTAGCTACAACGCTTCCATGTTTGTGAAGCTTTTCTAGAACTTCATTATTAGTTATAAACTCAACTTCAACAGAAGTTTTCTCTGCAAGCTCAATCATATTAATAATTATACTATTCTCTTCTGGAGTTTTTGCATAATAATCAGATGCTATAAGCAATGTATCTACAGCTCCTGTGCGCAAAGCTGTATGTATAATGCTATTTTCCTTTTCTGCCAGACCTTTCTTAACCCTAGCTTCTACTTTTTGAAGCTGCTGTAGCTCAAGCTGTTTCCTTAAATGGTCAAGTGCGTTTATAACCTTAGTTGTTATATTATCATCTGGAGTGGAAAAGTAAATGCCATCAATGATTCTTGTCTTTTTTCTTACATTCTTGTTTATGTATGATTGCATAAATTCTTTCTTTGCCAAACCTGGACCTGCAAGAAGAATAAGTTCTATCTGAGTAAGATTAATGTTCTTTAAACGTTCTTTAACTTTATTGAAGAAATGCTTGATCTGCAAATCTCTAAGCCTTTCAAATCTTCCCTGACTCCAACCTCCTTTACTATGTTTTCCTTTGAGATAGGTCTTAATCTTAGCATGTTGTAATATATCCTTGCCTTTGTAATGTCGAATCATTGCTTCCTTATGGTCCAATACAATTAACAACACATCGTAGTTTATCTCAAGTATATCATGTAAAGGTTCTGTATATGGCTTTTTTCCAACTATATAAACTGGTGGCAATGCCTTTGATACAACAAACTCCTTAATAACTATATCCTCTTTAGCATTCCAACCAAAAATACAAATACTGCCATTATAAATTTTTTTGGATGCTAACCTTTTCTCAATAATAGCTTCTATTTCCTCAATCTCTGGCAATCTTTCAGTTTCCCTAAGAGTATTTATCATGTTAGAGGCTTCGCTTATTGGGACATAAACAGAAACTACAGGTGAGTAAGATTGATTAAGTTCTTTAAGAAAACGATTTATTGAATACCACTCCTTTGGTAATAAGATATCTCTCATTATGAGTGCTTTAATATTAAACTATTAAATTCTTTCGAAACATGTATTTTTTTATTTTTTCTTTTTAAAAATAAAATACAAGATAATTGCAAGTATTAAAATCCCAATTAAAATAAAAAACCAACCTGCAGGTGAAATTCCACTTCCCACTTCCGCAGTTGGCAGTGGTTGCCCTCCTATAGGATGATGTCCCATTTTAAATCACATTTATTAATAATTTCTCACCATGATCTGTGCTGCAAAACGTTTCTGGATTACCTTTCTGATTTGCTACAAACTGGATTGTTGTTGTTTGTCCTGGCCTTACAAATTCTCTTACCCCGAAAACTGGCAAAGAAATTCCATGTGTAACGCCATCATTGTTTTTTATATTAATTCTTACAGTATCTCCAAAATTAACATTAATGCTTTGAGGATTATACTGAAAATTTTGAATAGCTGTGTTAAATTCTTTTACTTCTGCAGAAGATGCTGGAGCATAACCACTTGTATTTGATGCTGCTTTGCATCCTGCTACAAAAATAATAAAAATTGACAGTAAAATCAATAAATAATATTTTCTATTCATAAAATACCCAACCCTATAGTAACAAAATTAGTATTGTTTATAAATATTTTGATTGAAATTAAAAATGTTTATAAGTATGCTTATGTTAATAAGGATAATAAATTATGGGGGTGTCAAAAAATGGAAAAAGTTTTAGTACATACGACATGGGGTCCTACAGACCCAACAAGAGCTGGGCTTGCCTTTGCTTATGCTATGGTGTCTAAAAAGCAAGGTGCAGAAGTAGAGATGTTTCTTTTCCACGATGCTGTGTTGCTTGCGAGGAAACAGATGTATCCATTAGCTGTACCGATAGGTCCACCACCAATAAAGGATTGTATGGAATATCTTTTAGAGCAGAAAGTAAAAATATACGTTTGTAAACCTTGTTACGAATTAAGAGGAATGGACGAAAAAGATTTAGTGGAAATGGCAGAATTAAAGGGCATGGACTATTTTGTTGAGTTAGCAAAAACGAGTAAAGTTGTAAGTTTTTAATAAAAAGATGTTTGTGATTTATTATATCACAAAAATAAGGAGATGAAAATATGGCTAAAAAGCATAAATACAAATGTCCGAAATGCGGATGTGAATTTGAAGGGACAAAAGAAGAATGTAAATGCACAAAGTGTGGATGTGATGCAAGCTCAGATAAGTGTGAGTGTTGTAAGTAATGGAGATGAAAAAGAAGGTTAAAAAACAAAAAAATAATAAACCAAAGATTTGTTAGTATATACATGCAAGACAATAGTATTGAAAAATCTTTGAAAATTGCTATAATATTAACTTCTATATTCTTTGTTGTTGAGGTTGTAGGTTCCTTAATTTCAGGGTCCTTATCGTTGCTAGGAGATGCTGTGCATATGTTTAGGGATGTATTTGCTCTGTTAATATCATTAAGCGCAATTAATATTGCAAAAAAATTGCCTTCGATGACAAAAACATTTGGGTACCATAGAGTAGAAATTTTCGCATCCTTCCTTAACGGGATTTTACTTTTTGGGGTAAGTGGATGGATTTTCTGGGAAGCATATCAAAGATTTTTTACACCAAAACCAATTGAAAGTGCAACTATGTTTGTTGTTGCGTTTATTGGCCTTTTAGTAAATTTGTATGTTGTTTCAAAGCTCCATGGAAGCCATGACCTAAATGTTAAGAGTGCATTTGTGCATGTTCTTGCAGATACACTCTCTTCGATAGCAGTTATTTTTGCCTCAATCTGGATATTTTTCACAAATCAAACTATTATTGACCCAATATTAGGCGGTGTAATAGCCTTGTTTATTTTGTTTTCTGCATTTGTAATAATAAAAGACTCTGTACATGTACTTCTGGGGTTTGCCCCGAAAAATGTTGATTTTGATGATGTCATTAAAGATATTGAAAGAGTTAAAGGTGTAGATGGCGTTCATAATGTCCATTTATGGACTTTATGCTCAAATATAAATATCATAGATGCGCATGTATTTACAAATGAACCAAGTACGGCTAAAATAGAAGGGATAAAGGAAAAAATCAAGAAAAACCTGGAAAAATACAACATAAAACATGTTACTCTTGAATTTGAATGCAAAGAGTGTATTGAAAAAGATAAAATTAAGAAAGTAAAGCATTAATTTAAGAAAAAGAAAATTCGGAACAATAATTGAATGAAGGCTGTTTGTGGCTGCCGATAATAACAGTACCTCAAGTTTTGGTGCTTGGGTATTTGTTTAATGTGTTGCTTTAGGAAAAAAGTGGATATAACAATTTTTAAATGCACTTTTTCTGCACCTTATTTACTAATTCTCTTACGAGAGAGGTAGACTAACGGATAATGAAGTTTTATTAAAGGAATATTTAAAAGTAAGATCACATTATTTTTTCCTTTGTTTTTTATTTTTTCTTTTCGTAATATTTCGTGATTTTAAAGAAGTTTCGCGTAATGCTTCATAAAAATCCAAATAAGCTTCTGCATCAATTTTTGCAAATTCATTTTCCATTCTCTTAACAGCTTCTTTTAATTCTGGATCCTTTATATTTTTTGGATCGAAATAGTCTAGTACATTTACTCTAATTTTCTTTTTTCGTTTGTCAAAATTAATTAATGGAGGAGAACTATAGAGATATCTCCTTAATTTGTTTTTTAAAAGATCTGCTCTCAAATCTTTTATAGAATGATCAATATTTTCCATTTGTTCAAAATCTTTCCATAAAAGATTTAATAAAAGTTGATGCCTCATTGATTCACTGATTTGGTAAAAAATATATGCAATAGTTATCAAGGCTAAACCTATAAGGAAAAAATTATTCCATATATCCCTATCCAAATGCAAGTTGACCCTAAATATAGTAAGATTGGTGTCTACCCCCTACAACCAAAAAAGATAATGAGAAAATAATAATAATCACTCCTATCGATATAATTAATAAAGAATATATTTTATGTTTTTTCCAAAATTTACTATCCTTTATAAATGTTTGACTTTTTCTCCCTAGCAATAAATTAAGATTTTTTATCTCATCCTTAATACGTCTAATTTCTCTTTCAGAATAGCGCTTTTCTACTGTTTTTTTTAATTTATTAAAATAATTTTCAGATTCTTGTTCCATAAAATAGTTATTTTACGGTTCTAATATATAAAAAATTCTATATTTTAATACGATATCTTAACAAAGATTTTGATATTTATTAAATATTATTTAAAAAAGTTCACATAATATCGCAAATTCTATTATCAAATCTCATTAGCTCTTTGAGCCTTCGCATAATCTATTGAAGACTATACGGCTTCGCTACGACCTAACTTTTCCTAAATTTTCTTGATAAGTACTCAATCAATCTGAATGTACGCTCTCCAAATATGGAAGCGGTACCTATAACAATTGCTATAAGCGTAATAATAAGATTCAAAATAGGCAAGTATCCTTTAACAATTAAGTATATGGTGAAGGATATAAATAAGATTACAAATATACCAATAAACGCTTTAATACGCCCAATTTTATTTAACCATGAAAGAATTATAAAGACCAAAGCGTATAATAAAAATGTGTACATTACTCCCCACATAAATGAAGAGAGGAGTGCATCACTTAATGAAGGGGAATTTTGGAAGATTGCGGAATATTCTTCTGAATAGAATAAAACAATAATACTAAAAAGCGCATATGTTACAAGAAAAGCTATTGCTATAACGGTCATTTCGCTAGACCAGTGAATAATTGAAATTCTCTCTTGAAATTTTTTTAACTGAGATTTTCCTTTTTCATCTTTTGGGAGATATATATCAAATTTGGCGTTATGTTTAGATACCACATTTTGTCTTGTTAAATCATCTAATGCTGTTCTAAGAATCTTAGGTTTCAAGGATAATTTGTTTCTTATATATTTGAATGAGAATTCTTCTATATTCGAATCTTTTTTAGTTATAAGATCATATAAATGGTTTCTTACTTTTGCTCTTGTTTCTTCTCTCGTCAATAATTTTTTTGACATTACTTAAAAGGTTACATTGTTATGTTAATAAATATTTGGAAAAAGTCGCATCAAACATACTAAGCGCAGAAAAAGTGGTAATCCTTCACCCAACACACAAACCAATAATATTTTTTATTTAACATTTTAACCAAGCTGTTTTAATAAATCTTCCATTTCCTCTTGTTGTCTTAATATAGCGTCATTTACAGTAAATGATTTTGTTTTGCTGTCCAATTTATTGAAGTCAGAATCCAATAAATCTATTCTCATAGTATAATCATCATTCTCTTCAAATATACAACCCATTAGTATAATTTCATCTGTTTTCTTTTCTTTTGATGCAATACTCTCAAAGAGAAAAGCAAAAGTAGGACTCCCAGCACATATTTCCTTGTTCCCTTGATAGACATACATATCAAACTTGGGACTTATAGTAGTATCGCCGGTATTTGTAACAGTAACTCTGGTAGGATAGAGATTTGCTAATTGTATTTGGATTCTATCAATATTCAAAGTAGCACTTTTAATCTTCTGCTTTTTAGGTTCTTCTTTAGGTTGAATCTCTTCCACTTTGGTTTCTGTTTTAACTTCTTCTATTGGAGTCTGTTCTACTTTTTGAACTTGTTCAGTCGGTTTAACAACAACATCTTTTCCACTAGTTTGAGTCAATGATGCACCCACACTAATTAAAATGAGGAACACAATAAATCTTAACCATCCAGTTAAATGAACATTATATTTTTTCTTGATAAAATCTCCAAAGGGAGGTAGTATAATAATCCCACCAAGTATTATCAGTAATGCACCGATAATATTATCAAATAAACTAGCAGCCCCAGCAAGAATAAAAAGAATACCAACTATCCAAGAGAGTATAAATAGAACTCCAATTTTTCTTACCTCTTTTGTCATTGAACCACCCTCAATCATTGACAAAGTCTCTACTTTAATATATAAAGATTTCTTTTTATATTCGTTTGATACTGCCAGAAAGAATATATTTATAAGTCCTAGGTTTTTAATCTAACACCTAATGAATACAACAAAAATAATAGAATCTGTTAGCATTCAAAGATTTAAGGATATATTGTCTAAATATAAATCGAAGATTAAAGTGGGTCCTCATGCTCTTGACCATTTAAGCGATTCTCAAAGAAAAGTATTTAAAGAAGAAGATTTGATAAATATATTATTAAGAGAAACTCCAAGAGGTATCGGATTGCAGCGAAATGGGAGATATGCTGTCTTTTTTCGCAGGAAAGAAGGCTTTTTAAGGATAATATTTGAAGTCAAAAAAGACAGATTGGTGATAATAACTTTTATAAATACAGACTATATGCCTAATCTAAAACTGTTAGGAGATAAAAAATGAAAGGAAGACATCTTGAAGCAAAAGGAAAAGGAGAATATACTTATGATTATGCGAATGATATGCTTCTATTTAAGATTAAAAATAGAGATTATTTGAAATCGTTAGATTTTGATAATCTTATTGTTGATATAGATAAGGAAGGTTTTATTACTGGATTACGTATTTTTGATGCTTCTAAGATATTTAACATACCTAAACTCGCACTAAAAAATATCAAATCGTGGAGATTTAATGCAAGCATTGAGGACAAAAAAGTCACAATACAATTAGAATTTATACCAATATTAAGAAATAAACCATTAATTAAACAAGGACAAAATCTAGTTAGAGAAGCTATTGGCTCAAAAGTTAGTAATTCTGAAGTGCTTTGTACTGTCGCATAACTTTTTGTTAATTGTTAATTTACTTCTATTAAAGAAAAAAGTACATCCCTCATAAAATAAAAACTGTGACGAGAAAAAAACTATTCTTCAGTTCGCAATCTTTTCCATATAGAAAACAATTACCGCCTATTTGAAAAATACGTTCATAAAATCACAAATTATTTATAGGTAAAGCTCTATTATCTATGTTATGGAAACAATAACATTGCCTAAAACAGAATTTGAACAGATGCATAGAGAAATAGAAACATTAAGAAATTCAGACCTATACAAAAGACTCTTGGAATTTGAAAAAAATATCGCTGAAGGAAAAAGATTTGCCAGAGCAGATTTAGGATTTTAAACCTTTGGCTTTTTGTTTTACTTTTTCTATGGTTGCTTTTTGCTTTTCTGGGCTTGTTTTCATCTCAAATTCAAATACATAGATTTCATTTGTTTGTTGATTGTGCTTAAAATATAACCTAATAGGTGGATGTTTGTTTTTCACTTCATAAATGAAAAGTTGAGAATCAAGAAGATTGCCAGCATCTGGCCCTAAAAATTCTAATTATCCGGCATTTTAGTTAGAATTATTTTAATATTTTGATTTTTGGCAGCTCTCTTTAGCTGTTTAATCATAATATCATCAAAAACAAGATTATAGTGCTTCTCCATATGATAATAATTTGAAAGATTCTATTTAAAGATAACGATTTAAGCCTCCAACTCCCTAAACTGCTCCGCAGAAATCTATTACCGTGCCTCGGTCGTCTTGCTCTATAACGTTAGGCGTCCTTTTTCCTCATTAAAATTATCAATCATCCATTTCATTGTTAAATCTTTTCTATATTGAAAATAAATAACAAAAACCACAAATTATTTATATAAACGCAACTTTTTTTGATAATGCAACTAACAAATATTTCTAATAAAGCTTTTTTAGAGGATGGTATCTATGACTAAGTTTATTGTAGTAGCTGGAGGCGTTATGTCCGGAGTAGGAAAAGGTGTTACAACAGCTTCTATTGCAAGAATATTAATGGAATATGGCTACAATGTAGCACCTATAAAAATAGACCCATACATTAATTATGATGCAGGAACCTTAAGGCCGACAGAGCATGGCGAGGTATGGGTTACCGATGACGGTGGAGAGATTGACCAGGATTTAGGTACATATGAAAGATTTCTTGATATTAACATACCAAAGAACAACAACATAACAACCGGACAGATATACAAAACAATAATTGATAGGGAAAGAAAAGGTAAATATTTAGGACAAACAGTCCAGTTCATCCCGCATGTTCCTGATGAAATAAAGAGAAGAATAAGGGAAGCAGGAAAAGATAATGATATTGTTATTGTCGAAATTGGTGGAACAATAGGAGATTATGAAAACATACCCTACCTGTTTGCAATGAAAAGCTTAGAGAGAGAAATCGGTAAGGAAAATGTAGTTTATGTTTTAGTCACTTACTTGCCCATACCATCCCACATAGAAGAGATGAAAACCAAGCCAACACAACAAGCCATTAGATTATTAGGAGAGACCGGTATTTTCCCGGATTTCATTATTTGCAGGGCAAAGATAGCATTAGATAAGATCAGAAAGAAAAAAATAGAAACATACGCAAACATTCCCTCTACACATGTAATTTCCGAACCAGATATAGACACTGTTTATTCTATTCCGCTAGATTTAGAAAAGGAGCAATTGGGATTAAAGATCTTGAATGAGTTAAAGCTAAAGCCAAAAAAGCATTCAAACTGGAATGATTGGAAAAATCTTGTCAATAAAATAAAACATCCTAAGAAACATGTTAAGGTTGCTATTGTTGGAAAATATATTGATATTGGTGACTATAATTTAGCGGATAGCTATGTGAGCATCAACCAGTCATTGCTGCATGCAGGTGCTGCATTAAATGTTGGTGTTGACATTAACTGGTTAGATGCAAAAATATTTGAAAATAGCCCCAAAAAAATTAATGATTTAAAAAAATTCAACGGAATTATTGTTCCCGGAGGTTTCGGTTCCTCAGGTGTGGAGGGAAAAATAAAAGCAATTAATTTTTCAAGATTAAATAACAAACCTTATCTTGGATTGTGTTATGGTTTACAACTAGCTATTGTTGAATATGCAAGGAATGTCTGCAAAATGGGCAATGCCAATACAACCGAGAATAATGAAAAAACAAAATTTCCTGTAATTGATATATTGCCGACACAAAAGGAGATTATGGAGAAAAGCGATTATGGTGCTACTATGCGTTTAGGTGCTTACGCAGCTGTCTTAAAAGAAAATAGCAAGGTCTTGAAATTATATAAGGAAACTAACAGATTAAAAGAAGATATGAAAATGATTGAAAAGTTAAAAAAAGACAAAAGCCAGAAATTTAGATTAGGTATCTTAAACAAAAGCAAAAATATTGTTTTAGAGCGGCATAGGCATAGATATGAAGTAAATCCAAAATTTGTTGATCAACTAGAAAAGAAGGGTTTAGTATTTTCAGGCTATCATCTAAGGGAAGATAATACAAAATTGATGGAGTATATTGAGTTGCCTAACCACAAAAGCTTTATTTCAACCCAAGCGCACCCAGAATTTAAGAGTCGTCTAGGAAATCCTTCTCCACTATTTTATGGTTTTGTTAAGGCTTGTGCGAAATAATCAAACAGTTACTTTAACTTTACGTTTTCCTGCTTTATTTCTTAGTTCTTCAAGAATTAGCATGTCATCTATTTCCATTAATTTCTTAATTTTAGGATTTTCAATATTTAATTTATATAATTTTGATTTACCAATCGTTCTAGTGGGCATTATCATTTTATTTTTGATTAATTGGTCCCAAATTCTGTACAATGTTGCCCTCCCTATTCCCGCGTTCCTGGCCATGTCGGATATTGAGAAATCTAGTTCACGTTCTGTTAATAAGTAATCCAATACTTTTATTGATGGAGAGTCTCCAAGCAATTCAATGAATAAAGATTTTTTTGTCATTTTTTACTATGTCATACTAGTTTATACTATTATATATCACTATATACCACGATATATATAAATCTTCCTATTTTGAGACAATGTTGTATCAAAAAGCAAAACATTTAAATAGGTCAATGACGCTAATTTTTATTTATGTTGTCAAAACTGGATATTAAAGCAAGAATAATAAGAAAACTTGTAAGATGGCAGAAATGGGGTGGAGCTCATACTGAAAATATTCTGAAAGGGCTGCCTTCTCATTTAATAGGAGATAAAAACACTAAGAAAGCTTTAAAGGAACTAGAAAAAGACAAATGGATTATTCCAGCAAAGAAAACAGGAGAAATTCATTATTCATTAAATCCAGAAAAAGCTGATGAAATATTGCAATTTTATGAAAAATACTGTAAAACTGCAGATTAATACTTTCCATAGTATCTAAATCCATAATCTTTATAAAAACCCTATTTTTCTTCTAAACTTGTTATGGAAGACAATAAACCAGAAGAGCAATCATCAGAGAGTTCTGCTGAGGGCCAGGAAAGTACACAGGAAAGCAATACAACAGAAACTAATACTTCTGAAGAAAACAAAGACATTGAAGAAAATAAAAAAGAACCCTTTAAAATAAAATTTCCCAGTTTTAAATTAAATTTATCCAAAATTAAAAATATATATGAAACCCAATACAAAAAACTCTTGATACTGCCTATTTCTCTTTTATTGATAGCAATATTATTGATTGGATTTAGTGTAGCAACAACAGGAGATTTTATTCAAAGAGATGTAAGCCTTAAAGGTGGTGTTACAGTAACAATCCCTTCAACGCAACAAATAGATATTTCACAATTAAAAAATGCTATTTCTCAAAAATTTCCTCAAAATGATATATCAACAAAATCATTAAGCAAGTTTGGATCTCAAGTAGGTGTTATTGTAGAAGCGGATATTACACAAGCAGAAGTAAACAATTTAATAGAAGAAATAGGCGAAGCCTTAAACCTAAAACTGACAACTATTGATTACTCTATTCAAATAGTGGGCTCTAGTTTGGGAGCTTCTTTTTTCAAAGAGATAGTTGTAGCATTGCTAATAGCATTCTTGTTAATGGCATTAGTTGTTTTTATTTATTTTAGAACAATAATCCCATCAGCAGCTGTTGTCCTAGCAGTTTTCTCTGATATCCTGATAACATTAGCAATAGTTAATCTGTTGGGATTAAGGATAAGCTCAGCAGGCATAGCTGCTTTCTTGATGTTGATAGGTTACTCTGTTGATACAAATATTTTGCTCTCTACTAGAGTTCTAAAAAGAAAAGAGGGAACAGAAAACGAGAGGTTTTACGGTGCTTTGAAGACTGGATTAATGATGTCTTCCACAACCTTAATTGCAGTAACTACTGCATTAATATTTACCCAGTCAGAAATAATTAAACAAATTATGATAATTTTGTTGATTGGATTATTAATTGATTTGATTAATACCTGGATACAGAATGTTGCAATTTTAAGGTTATATTTAGCAAGAAAAGCGAGAAAGGCAATGGGGGATGTGCCAACTTAGGAGAATATTACAATGAACTACAAATTCAAAAAAATAATTACAAATGTACGAGTAATAATTTTGCTGGTTTTCTTAGTTTTGGCTATAGTTGCCATAAGCCCAAGGCCCGGAATAGAAGGCGTTATAATAGGAAATATAATAACCAACAGCAGTGCATCTGAAGCCGGTATACAACAGCCAGCACCAACCACAAGACCAGTAAACAGAGAAAGAATTTTAGAAATTGATAACAAACCTGTAAAAAATGTAGTGGATTATTATAAATATATAAGCCCATTAGATCCCAATCAGTCTGTTCAGATAAAGACAAACAGAGCTCTGTACAGGCTAACAACAAGGGAAGATATAGAAATAATAGAATTAAATGAAACTATAACAAAAACAATAGAAGAAATCATAACTGTAAATGAAACAGTAAATGGAACTATAGTTGAGAAAAACAAGACAATAAAGAAAATAATTGAAGTTCCGAAAACAAAAAAAATAAGCAAAGGAACACAAGATATTGGAATTAAGGTTTTTAATGCTCCCAGGACAAACATAAAGAAAGGCCTTGACCTGCAGGGTGGTACCAGAGTTCTTTTACAGCCAGAAACACTATTGCTTCCACAAGATCTGCAAACTTTAATTGACACTATGAAGCAAAGGCTTAATGTTTATGGTTTATCCGATCTAATTATAAGGGATGCATCTGACTTATCAGGAAATCAATATATTTTAGTAGAGATAGCAGGGGCTAATGAAGAGGAAATAAGGAATTTATTAGCAAGGCAAGGAAAATTTGAAGCAAAAATAGCTAATCAAACTGTTTTTGTTGGTGGCAAAGACATACTTTTTGTTTGTAGAAGTGCAGATTGTGCTGGAATAGATCCTAATGTAGGTTGCTCTTCATCCCGCGGACAAACAACATGTGGTTTTAGATTTTCAATTACTTTATCACAAGAAGCAGCGCAGAAACATGCTGATGTGACAAGAGATTTACCAATAATAGGAGGCGATGGAACAGGACGAGTAAGTTCAAGAAGCTCTGGTTATTTATCAGAGCCCTTAGAACTGTACCTTGATAATGTAAAGGTAGATGAGCTTAGTATAGGTGCAAGCTTAAAGGGCAGTGTAACAACACAAATACAGATATCAGGATCCGGTACAGGTTTCTCTCAACAAGAAGCAGTTCTTAATACATTAAATAATATGAAAAGACTGCAAACAGTTCTAATCACAGGATCACTGCCTGTTAAATTGAATATAGTTAAGATAGATGCCATAAGCCCTTTCCTTGGAGAAGAATTTTTAAAAAATGCATTGTTTGTAGGATTGCTTGCTTTAATTTCCGTTGGTATTGTTGTATTTATAAGATATAGAAAGCTGCAGGTAGCTATACCCATGGTTTTAATGTCCATATCAGAGGTTATACTTTTATTGGGAGTTGCAGCTGTGATAGGCTGGAATATTGACCTAGCGGCAGTTGCAGGAATTATAATAGCAGTAGGTATTGGTATAGACCACCAAATTATTATAGCGGATGAGACTTTAAGGGGCAAGGAAGTAATATACGATTGGAAGCAAAGAATAAAAAATGCTTTTTTCATCATAATGGCATCCTACTTTACTGTTCTTGTAGCCTTAATACCCTTAATATTCGCAGGAGCCGGTTTGTTAAAGGGCTTTGCAATAACAACAATTTTAGGGGCATCCATAGGAGTTTTCATCTCCCGTCCAGTATTTGCAAAAGTTATCGAGATTTTAATAAGGGAATAATTTAAAATAAAGCATAAATCTTAAAAAACAATAAAGTTCAGAACTGCATTCATAATTAATTCATTAATATTTTAGTTAAATACTATAAAAAATCAAAAAGCAATAAAATAAGAAAATAATAATTCGGTGTTTTGCTAGTGAATTGCTGCGAACTTGTGAGCAGACGCTTGCAGTACAATAATGCAAAACACCACCTTAAGATTGGTTGTTAAAGATACGAAATAAGATGAAATTTTCCTTTAAGAAGTTATGAGAGAAAATTTTCGAATTATTAAAAATAAATTTCATTGTTAAAAAGATATAAAAGGTGAAATTAAAAAACATCTGAACAAATAATTGTGAACACACGCGAAAATTGAAAATTTTCGGTGAACTGGGAAATTTCAAAGAAATTTCCGGTTTCCCAAAAATTGCAAAGCAATTTTTTAGGATCCTGAAAATTCAAAGAATTTTCATGATAAGATAATAAAACTATTGATAAAAATGGCAACTAAGCTTTGGGCAATGGGGATTGTTTTAGGATGTACCTTGCTTACTTCAACCGCTCAATTATTCTGGAAATTTGGAGCAGATAAATTAGAATTTAATTTATTAAGCATAATCACCAATATAGAAATACTTGCAGGAATATTAATATACTCGATTGCTGGAATATTATTGATTATTAGCTTTAGAGGCGGAGAAGTTTCTGTCTTGTATCCTATATTCGCTACAAGCTATGTATGGGTTAGTTTCTTGTCTATATTTTTTCTGGGTGAGGTAATGAGTTTATTTAAATGGTTGGGTATCTTTACTATAATTGCCGGAATAGTTCTAATAGGTTTTAGCAGCAAAAAAACAAGTGCAGATGCAGCAGGAGCGTTTTAATGCCAGCAGAGCTATGGGCAATAGGACTTGTAATCTCAGCTACTTTAGTTGGTTCGTTTGGACCTATTTTATTAAAAAAAGCTTCAGCAAAAAAATTATCTAAAATAAGTTCTTTAATGAAAAATTATCATTTATTTGGTGGTGTTGCTCTGTACGCCCTAGGAACAATACTTTTTATTCCTGCATTAAAAGGCGGTGATTTGTCTATTTTATATCCTTTTGTTGCTTTAACATACATCTGGGTAAGTTTGCTCTCTGTCAAATTCCTAGGAGAAAAAATGAATTCAATCAAGTGGTTGGGAATATTGTTTATTATAATTGGTGTTAGTTTTATTGGGATTGGGAGTTGAGTCCTTGTCTATTTCTAACTAATAAATCTGGAAAATGATTAAAGAAATGTTCTGTTCTAGTATCTCTGCCACCATATACTGGAATTTTTTCTCCTGCTCTTGAAAAAGAATCGTATAATAGAAATTCTCCTAATTTTCTGTCTTCAGTAGAACCAGAATAAATCATTTGAATTGGGTAAGCCGCATTTCCAAATGTTGGAATCATTCCTACTGCAAGAGCAATAAGACGGGATTGTTCCTTTCCCAGGTTAGGTTTAATCTTACTATACCCTATTTTACCTAAAGTATAAGTTGACCTCAAAATAGGACCTCCTAAAAGCGCTAGTAAACCTGATTCTATGGGACCTGTAATACCTTTAAAATATGTGGTTCCGCTAGCAAAGACTATTCCCCAGTCAACAAACTTAAGACCGGCATGGAAAAGAAGATCTGTTAAATAAGGACTTGTTGTTTCAGTTTCTAATTGAGAACGTAAATAATCAGATTCTTCGGGTTCCAACTGACTTCTTTCTTTCCAAAGATTTATTCTACTCCTTACATAGTTTGTAGCTACTTCTGACCTATACTTTCCAGAAGAAATAAATCTCCAAACGTTTGAAGCTGCCTTTTTGTAGTCGAATAATGTTAACCTAAGATCAATCTCATAGGGTATATCTGCTATTAACCCACTATAAGCCTTCCAAGACAGCCTTGCAATTTCCCTCCCATACCACACAGCATCATGCAATTTATCAGGATGTTCAAAATACCAGTTAGCGTGTTTTTGTGAAATCTTATCTTTTTTTAATCTATACGTTATGCTTCTATGAGCTCTTCTCAAAGATTTCCATTTTTTTTGATGAAATTCTAAAGAATCTATATTTCCCAAAAGAATGGAGTATCTTCCAGCATCAATCTTACTTTCTAAACCTTCTTTATTTTCATCAATATAAGCTCGTAATTTATCCATATCAACATCATCAAATAAAGGGTGTTTATGTTTTATTGATTTTAGCAGGTAAAATGAAAAAAAGCTGATTGGATTTAGTGGAGCTACTGCTGGCAATCCAGATTCAAGATCTATCCATGCCCATTCATTTTCATCTCCATTACTTTGCTCCAGCATAAAATTAGCTGAAGCTGCTGGAATCCCCTTACCTGCTTGCCATAATAAACCATCAAAACCAGATTCTATTAATCTGTCCTGAAGCGGTTCCATAATATTTTTTATCAAATCACTTAATTCCTCTTCTTTTTGTTTAGAAAATGGATGGTGTAAACTAGCATGTCTTCCATCAATATATTCTGTTGTAATTTCGTACCCTTTAAATTCCTCATTCCATTTAGTATCCAATGATTTTGCGACTCTAAGCTTGGAACCGAACCAATAATCAACCAATTCAGCAAGAACTTGTCTTCTATAATATGCAGAAAGAATTGCATCTTCATTCCAGTTATAAGCATTTGGAGCTCCTAAAAAGAAATAATTAGCCGATATGGATAATAAACCACCTTCAGTAACGACTTTAATTGCAATATCATTTCCATCTTTATCTCTACTTTGAAAAACTTTTCCATTTCTCCCTTCGGCAATAAATTCTCTTTGTGTAGTCTCTTCTAAATCCATTTTTCAATATTCTTATATCATAAATAACCATTCTAGCCTCTCTTTCAACATCTAAAAAGTGTATTTTTTTATAAAGATTATCTAATTCTGCTATTAACAAAATTTCCTTGCCTCTTCCAAATAAAACCTAACCTCTTCATCCTCTAATTGCAAAAATTCCTGATAGAAAGATCCAACAGCTCCAAAGAATACTGGAACATGTAAACAAATAATTTCATCTACAACCTGTTTAACTTTTTCAAAGCTATCTTGGGCTGCAACTGGAACTGCGACAATAAGCCTTTGAGGGTTTTTGCTTTTTACGTATTTAACAGCAGCAAGCATTGTAAAGCCAGTAGCCAAGCCATCATCAACAACAATTACAATTTTATCTTTAAGTTCTGGCATTTTCCCTTTTGTATATTTTTTATATCTCCTTTTTATTTCCCTGTTCATTTCTCTAACTGTTTTTTTTATATAATCCTCTCCAGCTTCCTTTCCATAATTTTCATCAACAATATAATTGCCTGGACTTACAGCCCCTATTGCAAACTCAGATTCAAAAGGATGGCCTATTTTTTTAGTCACAACGATGCTTAATGGTACTTTTAATATTTTGGCTACTTCAAAAGCAACTTCAACACCGCCTCTAGGAATTCCTAAAACAATGGCTTCTTTCTTGTCTTTGTATTTACTTAATTTCTTAGTTAATTTCTTACCAGCTTCATGTCTGTCTTTGAATATCATTTTTATAACCATGATTTAATATAATTGAGACCTTGAATAAACCATTATTACCAATATAATAATCATTACTACAACTAAAATTATTAATGGAATTGTTTCAACTTGATTTTTGGTATTGCTCTTTTCTATTGTAGGTAAATCAGGCTCAAATTTATGCAATGCAACATTATATTTCATTGGAGGTTCATGATATGCATAAAAATGCTTTTGCATTTTTGGCATCCTAGAAATCCGAGAGGATTTCTTTGATATTATTTTTTTCTTGCTTTTCTTCTTCATTTTCTCATTTAGAAAGGTTTATATAAACAGAATTTAAATTATTTTCCATGCAAAAGACAATTATTATGTCATTGGGCGGTTCTGTTGTAGTTCCTGATAAAATAGATGTAAAATTCTTAAGAAGCTTTAAAAAAATTATCAATAAATTCATTAAAAAAAATTATAGATTTGTAATATATTGTGGTGGTGGAAATGTAGCAAGAAATTATCAAAAAACCGCTTCTCAGATTGCTAAATTAAATAACAATGATTTAGATTGGTTGGGCATACATGCAACAAGGTTAAATGCAAATTTATTAAAAATATTATTTGAAGATAATTCAGAAAACATTATTATAGAAAATCCAAATAAAAAAATAAAATTCAATAAAAAAATTTTAATTGCAGCTGGTTGGCTTCCTGGCTGGTCAACTGATTATGATGCTGTTTTATTGGCAAAGAACCTTAAAATCAAAACAATAATAAATATGAGCAACGTTAATTATGTTTATGACAAAGATCCCAAAAAAAATAAAAATGCAAAGAAAATAAAAAATATCTGTTGGAAACACTATAGAAAAATTATTGGAGTAAAATGGAAAGCTGGCTTAAACAAGCCTTTTGACCCAGTTGCCGCAAAAGAAGCTGAAAAATTAGGATCAAAAGTTATTATAATAGGAAAAAATTTAAAAAATTTTGAGAATTTGTTGAACAATAAAAGATTTGATGGTACCATAATTAAAAAATCAATAAAATTTTAATTCAATAATTAAAAATAAAAATACTAAAAAATAATTAATGGAAATGGAAAAAGAATATAATTGGAAAACAATTTTGCTTGGAGCAGTGCCTGTTTCAATAGTTATGTTTTTTGTCTTTAATTCAGGTATTCCAATAAACCTAAAGTGGTTTTATTTAGTTGTTGGAATGGCAGCTTCATCGGGAATAACTTACTATAAAGACAAGAAAAAACAAAATATCTTTACATCCGCATTTGTAGTTCTTATTGTGGCTTTAATAGTTCATGGTTTGAGGAATCTTGGTTTGTTATAGGACACATCCAAAATAAAATTCTAGAAAGGAGGTATTTTAACTTTGTTAGCTTAAAGAGTAGCAACCATTAATAGATACGAACGTAAGTGAGAATAAATAATCGTAAAAGACAAAGAGACACTTTTTTATTTCTTATGCAAACTAATTTATAAATCTCACGCGCAAAAGTCCAGTAGAAAAACTACAAATTAGGTTATTAAGTAAATACTTTATATCAAATTGAACGGTAAAAGAGAAAAAACAGCCTCTTAAAGCCATGGTCCCGATAAAAAACGTATGAACTCTTTCTATGGGGTGCACAGAGCAAAAAGATGAAATTACATGAATTTTGTTTAGAGAAATAATATACTTTTTCAAGTAAATGCGTTCCAACGTGATGATGTTTTTTATGTACTATAAGCTCATCAAGGAAAGCAATCTTACCTAAAATAATCCTTGTAATTGCTACACCCAATACTCTCTTCCCACCTTTAGCGACAATTACTTCTTTATGTTTGATTTCATGTAAAAACTCAGATTTTTCTGCAGCCTTATTGAATTTCTTATTCGGCCATAATCCTTTAGTTAATTTAAATACATCTTCGAAATCACTCTCAATTGCGTTTTTAAGAGTTAACTTAGGCATAGCTCCTAAATGAAAGAACTAGTTTAAAAAAGTTTTTAATATAAAGTAATTAGATTCAGATTCTGTTTAATATTGCTTTCTAGTGTTTCATCAAGCAAAGACAGATAGTACACGCCAGTATTGTAGGCGTGGTTCTACACTCGTCCAGTCCAATGTTGCGAGCTCGTTATGTAGCGAGCCCAAATTCCCGAGGAAACGAAGTTTCCGGGTTATTATTAAAAAAGTACCTCTTTGTCTTCTAAAAATTCTAGATAAAATCACTTATCTTGTGCTTTATTTCTTCGTGCCATAGCCATAATAGCAATATTATTGCATCCATTCCAGCACTAGCCATACGACTAAAGTTAATTGCTATATTTAATCCAAATGTGAAATCAGATAAAGGGTAAAAAATTAATATACCTGCTCCAAAAATTAAATCAAGAAAAATATGAAATAATATACCAAAACAAACAACAAAAAAATACATTGCTGTTTTATGTTTCTTTTGATGCCATAAAATAAATGCAGGAATTAAAAAAATCAATCCAAATAATGGTGTATGTGTAATGGTTCCATGTGCTATACCTAATCCAAAAAAATTAAGAAGCCAGTTTAGGGGTATATCAATATCTGGTAATAAGCCAGCAACACCTGCAATAAAAATAGTATGCAGGGTAAAGTATTTCTTGTACTTTGTAATGTAGTCTCTATAAAGATCAACCAAAATTATAGTCAATAAAACATGGGTTACTGCAAAAGGCATCTTACTTTGAAAGTTCCTTCATTATTTTCTTTAAAGTCTGTTTCCCTCTGCTGCTTAATTCCTTGTCTATGGTTTTTAACCTTTTCTTAACTTTCCCAATTTGGCTTTTAGATATAATACCCAGCTTTCCTCCTACTCTTTTTACTTCTATCTCTACAAGCTTTCTTACCCTATTGGTTTCATTAATGGCTTCTTTTTTTACTCTCTTAATCAAATCTCTGCCTTCCTTTATCGATATTGCATTCTTCCTAACTAATTCTTTTACTATCTTTTGTGCCTGGTTTTTTGTCAAAGTTGCAGCTCCCAATCCAAGCAAAAAACTCTTTTTTATTATTTCTTTCATTTAAATCACCTCAATTATTTTATAATATTTTTTCCTTTAATATTGAAAAAAACAAAATTAATAATAAAACCAGTGCAACTAAAAAGCTCAAAAACGGAATTAATGGCATATTCAAAATAAATGGATTTCCATAATTAATTGTTAAGGCTGCAACAATAAGCAGAGCAGCTATCAACATGCTATAAGCAACCCTGTTTCCAGACTTGTCTATCTCCATAGACAGCTTTTTTACGTCTGTATCTTCTATGTCTACTTTAATTGTTCCTTTTTCTATCTTTTTTAATGCTTTTGATGTCTGGTCTGGAAGCTCTTCTGCAAATTTTTTAAATCTGAGCATATTCTTCATGAAATTATTAAATACATATACTGGATTGTATCTTCTGGCTATTAATTTTTCTATAAAGGGCTTTGAATTTTCAACTAAATTAAATTTTGGATCGTATTCTATAGCAACTCCTTCCAGGGTTATAATAGTTTTTCCGAATAAAACAAATGCTGTGGGCATCTTTAAACCATGATTCAGTGCTATATCTAAAATATTCTCAAGAATATAACTTACTTTTACCTTGTTGATATCACCAGTCTGCAACGGCTCCAATATGTCACCAATCTCATACTCCAGCTCTTCCCTGTTCTCAATTTCTGTATCACTTAATTCAATTAATGTCTCTACTATTTTTTCTGCATCATTTTCAATGACACCATAAAATAAATCTATTGATTTTGCCTTTAGATTTTCATCAAAATGTCCAACTATTCCAAAATCAACAAAAGCAATCTTTTTGTCTTTAGTAATGAAAATATTTCCAGGATGCGGGTCTGCATGGAAGAATCCATGTACAAAAACTTGTGTCAATATTACTTCAAAACTCTTATCTATCAATGGTCTTAAGTTTATTCCTTTCTTTTTTATTTGTTTAATATTATGAAGCTCTATGCCATCTATGAATTCCATTACTAGGATTTTGTTTGTAGTTAATTCATCATATATCTTAGGTATTTTTACATCCTTATCTGCAGAAAAATTCTTTGCAAATCTTTTTGCATTTAATGCTTCTCTTTTGAAATCAAGCTCTTTTTCAGTCCATTTTGCAAATTCCTCAATTATTTGTATAGGATTAAATTTTTTTATTTTTGGTATATGTTTTTCCAGCAATTTTGCAATATAAAACATTATCTCAATATCAGATTCCATTATTTCTTTTGCATTAGGTCTTTGTATTTTGACTGCTACAATATTCCCATCTTTTAGTGTAGCTTTATGAACTTGGCTTATAGAAGCAGAAGCAATTTGTTTTTTCTCAAAGTTTAAGAATATTTCATTAATATCTTTTCCAAGCTCTTTTTTTATCTGTTCTTCAACAATGGAATAAGGAAATGCAGGCACTTCGTCTTGCAGTACTTCCAGTTCTTTGACATAACTTTTGGGTATTAAATCCGGCCTCACGCTCAAAATCTGCCCGAATTTTATGAATGTAGGACCTAACCTTTCCAAAGTAAGCCTTAACCTTTTTTCTATGGAAATTTTTTTTTTCTTTTCAATTCTTGCTCTTAAGCGTTTTGTTAATGGAATCTTATGCTTTAGCCTTATTTTTCCTATCAAGAAATCAAACCCTTCCTCAAATAGCACTGTAAGAATTTCCCTTAACCTATTGATGTCCCTTACCTCTTTTATTATTTTAAACATAAACTAACTAAGAAAAAGGTTGTTTATAAATTTTATTAATATGATTAATTTTATGGGTTTTTAATATTATTTTTTAATTATGAATTATTATTGATTTAAAATCAAAGCCTTATTCCCTAAACCTTCAACAACAAAACTTATTTTTCCTCCAACCGGTTTAAAGCATTTAAAATATGGTTCATTTATTTCAATATCTCCAATATAATATGATTCAAAAATTACTTCGTTAAATACAAAAGCATTGTTTTTTACATTACTCTCTATACTATCTTTAATTAAAGGATTGAAATTTGAAGGCAAATTACTTAATATTTCATTTTTTCTATCTAAATCAATTAAACATAGCTCAGTTTGACCTGGAATTGAATAAGAAACCCTTTTTGTAGAACCAAAATCAGAGCTTATAGCCCTTATATCAGAAGTAAGTCTGTTTTTTAACAATATTAAATCTGTTTTTACAATATTTTCTTTTGTACCAGAAATATATTTGTAGCCAAGAATTAAAATCAATGCAATAACAACTACTGCAAATATATAGATAAAGACATTACCGCTCAACTGACCTCTTTTTATTTTTGACATTTTTATTAACTTTTTTAAAATTTAATTATTATATTATTCATTTAACCTCTTCATTAACCCATTTATTGTAACTTTCATTCGCTTCTGCATCAATTTTAAGTATGCATGGAACATCATAGCTATGAATCTTTTTAACTTCCTCTTTTATTTTTCCATAGTTTTTTTCTTTTGTTTTTGCCATTAAGACAAATTCCTTTTCATCTTGTATCTTTCCTTGCCACCTATACATGCTTCTTATAGGATACATATTTGAGCATGCAATTAATCTTTTCTCTAGCAAATGCTTGGATATTTTAACTGCTTCTTTCTCATCCTTGCATGTTATGTAAATTAAGGTCATTTTAAATTCTAATCATTAAATATATTACAATATCAGTCATTACCCCTATATTTATATTTATTTCTATTTTCTTATTTTTAATAAATATTAGAAATGCTTAAATAAAGTTTTTACAATAATAACTAAAAAAGAGGTGTTTTTGATTAAAAATAAGGAAAGCCATAAATTTCTACGAAATTTAAATTCACAAGCAGCAATGGAATTCTTAATGACTTATGGCTGGGCTATCCTTGTAGTTTTAGTTGCTATTGCTGCATTAGCTTATTTTGGGGTTTTGAGTCCTGATAAGTTTATATCCACAAAATGTTATTTACCAATAGGCATATCATGCCTTGATTATAATGTAGAAACTTCAAGAATTATTTTGGTCTTACAAAATAGTCTTGGGGAGAATATAATCATAAATAGAGTAGCTGTTGGGAAAGTAGAAGGTGATTCATGTTCTAATGTAGATTCAATTTCTGTACTAAATAATCAGAAAGCAATAATTACAATTTTGGATTGTAATAATGGAAACATGGGAGGTAGGTTTAAAGGAGATTTAAATGTAACTTACACAAAAGAAAGCTTATTGACTCATATCACAAAGGGCAGCATTGTTGCAAGGATAACAGAGGGAACAGCTATTTCATCTTCCAGCATATGCCAAAATGCAGAAAATGATGATTTATGCGAAGGCTTAGATATAGTGTTTGGTGTAGGCTATAAGGCTGCATGCTGCAGTGAACAAGGCTTATGCTGCCCTTAAAACAAAAGTTTAATAAATAAATAAAAAGATGAGTAAGTAATTCAAAAGAGGTTTAATGTATGAAAAAAATAATTTTAGTTCTTGTATTATTATTACTTGTAATTGGTTGCACAAAGATTCCTAAAGAAATTTCTGAAGAGGAACAAGAAGAAAGTGAAGTATCTAAAGAAACTCCTGAAGATGCATCTACTTTATCAGAGCTCCAAGTTGCAGCTTGTGATGCGGCTGATGAAGCGGGAACATGTACTACAAGATTAGCAGAATTAGGTATAGTTTTGAATGAAGAATGCTGTCAAATTTTGGGAAAATGCTGTTAAAGAGGTGTTAAATATCAAGAAACTTTTGTTTTTGATGGTAATGTTTTTGTTTGTTTTTTCCAGTGTAACATATGCACAAACATTTTGTGAGGTAAATGATGTCAAACAGGTATTAAAAAAAGTTCTTTTTCTTCGCTTTACAGATGCGTCATCCAGTCCTTTAATATTGGATGAGGTCAGAGATTTGTTGGTTTTTTATCTAGGGATAGGGGAAGGCATATCCTCAGTAGATTGTTCAGCGACAGGCAGCAGATCAAATAAGAAGATTTCAGATATTATAATTTTAGGAGGAAATGCCACTAATCAAATTCCTAAATGCTCTGATGGAACTGAATATGGCGAATGCTCAACATTTAAGCCAAAGTACTGTTATGCAGGCTCTTTACTACATAGATGTAATTACTGCAGCTGTCCAAGCGATAGTAGCTGTACTACCAGCGGAAAATGTGAGACTATTGAAAATGGTAGTAGCTGGTCTTATAGAAAGCCAATAAATATTGCCAATCCAGGCTCTGCTTTAACTGATTATCAAGTTTTAGTTACTTTAGATACAGCTAGTCTAATTTCAGCTGGAAAAATGCAAGCCGATTGCGATGATATTAGGTCTACTAATTCTGATGGTACGACTTTAATAAACCACTGGCTTGATTCAGGCTGCAACTCAGCTAATACAAATATCTGGGTACAAGTTCCTTCAATTCCCACCGCTGGAGCAACTATTTTTATCCTCTACGGCAATACCGAGGCAGCTACGGGTTCAAGTTTCACCTCCACCTTTCCGAAACGGTACATCCTTGCTAGTGGTACGGATACTTCCAGCGGCGCCCAAAATTATGACTGGTTTGAAGTCCAATCAGGAGCAACCTTCACCATTACAGACAAAATTCCTCAAAGCATCACTGCTCGCAAGATTCTTATTGCCGGGACTGTTAATGGAGCCGGTCGTGGATTCGATGGTGCTGCCTCTGTAGGAAGTGGACAGGGACCAGGAGCAGGATCAAACAAAAGCGGTGGAGCATATGGAGGCGCAGGTGGTCAGGGTAAATTGAGTGCCTGGGGTGCTGGCGGTACGCCTGGCTCAACCTATGGGAGTGCCTCATCTCAGGCAATCCAGATGGGATCAGGCGGAGGAGCTTCCGATAGCATACAAGCTCCGGGAGGAGATGGTGGCGGAGCCGTAACATTCAATTCGAATGAAATTGTAATCTCCGGAACAGTCACGATGAACGGTGGGATGCATAGTACGGGGACTAATCAAAATGGTGGTGGTGGTGGTGGCGGCATTCTCATCCTGTCAAACCGTGTCAACCTCGCGGGTACGCTCTCGGCTAGTGGCGGAAACGCAGACGACGGCACAGTTCGTGCGGGTGGTGCAGGAGGTGGTGGAGGCGGCCGTATCAAGATCTTCAGTGATGAATCCATCTCTGACACTTCCAGCAAGAGTGTCAGTGGCGGGACTGCGAGTACTGGAGGTACGAACGGCGGCACTTACGATCCTGGCGAACCTGGCGCAGCAGGAACCACACACACAGGGACCTTCACCTCCTCCGAGCCAACCACAAGCGTAGGAGCAGAAGAACAAATACCTTAATCTCAGATAACAATATGACAACCAACGGTCAGGTTATCATCAAGTACTAATAAGAATGATTACAGTTAATTTAAGAATCTAAGGCATAAGGAATGTTACGGCATAAACATCAAAGGAGACATTTACACTGCAACAATTCCCTAAAATCTAAATCTTTAAAAGTCAACACTTATTATCTTTCTTCATGACCAAATTCATTTTTTCAAATGTAATTGGAACCTTTGTTTTTGATGAAAATTACAAATTAGTAGATGGACTATTGTTTAAAGACATTAATCAATATAAAAATAAAAAAATATATGAAAAAAAATTAGTCAAAAAACATAATAATCTTGCAACACCAAAAGATAATGATTTATATAATATATTATTGTTTTTTAAAAATAAAAAATATTATTCTCAGTTTCACAATAAAAATATTGAATTTACAAAAAACTCAATAAAAGAATCTGTAAATAATGATGCTTTAATTATCCAAACTATAAATGGAATTGAGGAGATTGATAAGACAATAAATTTATTGACAAAAAGGTTAAGAGAATGGTATTCTCTCTATAATCCAGAGATTTCATATAAAATTGAGGATCATGAAAAATTGGTTTCTTTAATAATAAAAAAACCAAAAAAACAATTATTGAAAGAATTAAATATTGATGAAAATGATTCAATGGGAGCTGATTTAAAAGAAAAAGATATTTCTACAATATTACTCTTAGCTACCCAGATAAGTAATTTTTACAAGTTAAGGAGTCATTATGAACGCTACCTTAACGAATTAGAAAAGGAAACATGCCCTAATTTTTCCACTGTAGCTGGAAATACGATAGCTGCTAAATTAATAAGTCATGCCGGAAGCTTGAAAAGATTGGTGGAGATGCCTGCTTCTACAATACAAATTCTTGGAGCTGAGAAAGCGTTGTTCAGGCACATGAGAAACAAAAGAAGGAATTTGCCTCCAAAATATGGAATTATAATTCAACACCAATTAATACAAAAATCAAAGAGTAATATGCACGGTAAGGCTGCAAGAGCTTTGGCAGATAAATTAAGTATAGCAGTAAAAATAGATTACTTTAAAGGTAAATTTATTGGTGACAAGTTAAAGAAAGAGTTGGTTGATAAGTTTAAGATTCAATATTAAAATGATAACAAAATCAAGAATATTTGAAGTTTATCAGGATGGGAATAAACTCTATACAGTAAATTTAACTCCGGGAAAAAAAGTTTATGACGAACAATTAATAAAACAAAACAATATTGAGTATAGAGAATGGGATGCATATGGAAGCAAATTAGCATCTGCTATTTTGAATGGTTCCAAAAATATTTTTTTAAGAAAAGATGATGTTGTTTTATATCTCGGTTCTGCTTCTGGAACCACTGTAAGCCATGTTTCTGATATTGTAGGCAAAGACGGCTTTGTTTTTGCTGTTGATGTTGCTCCTAGAGTCATGAGAGATTTAATCTTCAATTTAGAATCTAGAAAAAATATTGCTCCGATTTTAGAAGATGCTAATAAAACTAAAAATCTATTGGAAAAAATTAGTATTGTTGATGTTATTTACCAGGATATTGCCCAAAAAAACCAAGTAGAGATATTAATAAAAAATATAAACATGTTTTTGAAAAAGGACGGTTACGCAATTGTTGCAATAAAGGCTAGAAGCATAGACGTTACCAAGAACCCAAAGCAAATATTCAAAGAGGTAAGAGAAAAGCTGGAAAAAGAATTAATCATAGTGGATTATAGAACTTTAGAGCCATATCAACGTGATCATTGCTTCTTTATATGCAAGAATAAGTAAAAATAAAATTTCAATAAAAAAAATAAACTCATTAAAAAAACAATATAAAATAAAAATAATAATTAATAAAAATAAAAACCATTGGAAATTTCCAAAACCGGTGGAAAACAAAGTTTTCCTGGGCTTTGAAAATTAAAAATTTCCAAAACCATTAAAAATAATAAGAAAATTAAATTAAAAAAATAATGTATTGACAAATGGAAGACTGTATTTTCTGCAAAATAGCTGATGGAAAAATACCCGCTGCAAAAGTTTATGAAGATAATAACATAATAAGCTTTCTTGATATAATGCCGGCTAATAAAGGACATTGTTTAGTAGTTCCAAAAAAACATTATGAAACTCTGCTTGATATTTCTGATGATGATTTAAAAAATTTAATAATAACAACAAAAAAAATTGCAAAAGCATTGTCATTATCAATAGGCAATGGAAGCTTTAATCTTGTGATGAATAATGGCAAGGTAGCAGGACAATTAGTAGATCATGCACATATTCATATAATACCAAGATTTAAAGGTGATAGATTGCGACTAAAATGGTCCCATAAGAAATATGTTAACAAACAGATGAAAGAAATCCAAGAGAAGATTAAGAAGTTTGTTTGATTATGTTAAGTCCAATTTCTGACTATGGATATCTATATATTATTCTATCTCTAACTAAATCATGTACAATCTTTTCATCAGCTTCAACTAATTTATTCAATTCCATACCTTCACGTAATCTGAGTGAAGAAAAATGATCATGTCCTCCAATATGTGCTAAAACCGTTGTATTATTAAATAAATAATTTATTGCATCACTAGTGAATTGATTTCTAGCTTCTAAATTAAAAAAATCAATAGAAAATCTTCCATTTGGAAGTCTTTCATATTCATGTAGATAATTTTGATAGGTTGTTTTACCTTCTAAAGAAATTGGTTTTACTGTTCCATCTTCAAAAACAAAAATTCTATTGCCAAACTCATGTTGTCCTTTTTCAACAAAATAGAATGGTACCTCATTCTTTAAAGCAAATTCTATGCCACTATTATATTCAGATGTTCTTCCATGACGAGAGTTTGGATCTCCATAAACATATAAATCACCTACTCTTATTGTGGTTTTTTCCTTCCCCAATTTAATTACTTGAAATTCTATACCACCCTCACTTAAGAGTTCTTTTATACGTGCTTCCCCCTCGGATCAATGTCTGGGTGTGCTTCACCAAAATTGTATGGATACATAGAAAGTTCTAATGTTACCCCATCAATGGGATATTCTCGAAGAATAGATTGGACTCTATCAAAAACATCAGTTTCATGGTCTGAGTATAAGCCAATAAAAGTTTTTTCCATAAGAAATAAGAAACCTCTTGTTTTTATAAATTTTTTTATTTGTCACTACTTATTAGTCTATGTAACAATTTTGCATTTCGTACAACTCAAAAATTTTGTATACTATTTTTATCATTAAATTTTCAAAAACCATTAAATATATCTGCATATTAGAGCCCTGAAGATGGTAACAAAGATAAAGGAAAAAATCATAGTTGAGGGTGATGATAGCAAGGAACATCTTGGCCTTGTTCATGTTGTAACAGGTGATGGAAAAGGTAAAACTACCTCATCATTAGGTTTAGCTGTTCGTGCTTTAGGTAGCAACTTAAGGGTTTGCATGATACAATTCCTCAAGTCTGGAACTACTGGAGAGCTTTATACAATAAAAAAACACCTTCCAGGAATGGAAATAGAGCAATTCGGTGTTGATGCAGTAAAGGAAAGGCAGCAGAAACTTGATGCTTTTAGAGATAAAGGAAGCAAGTTTGTTTTTAATCCCGATGAGCAGGAGAAAGAAGCTGCCATACTTGGATTCCAGCATGCAAAAAAAATAATTAATTCTAAAGAGTATGAATTGGTAATCTTGGATGAGATAAATGTTGTTTTGGATAAATCTTTAATACCAATAAAAGATGTTCTTGATTTAATGGAAAACCATGGAAAAGTTGAATTATATTTTACTGGCAGGGATGCACCTCAGGAATTAATGGATAAAGCAGATTATGTTAATATTATCAAGGGAGTAAAGCATCCATGGCAGAAAGGTATAAAAGCAAGAAAAGGGATTGAGTATTAAAACCATGAAAATTTTCAATTTTCAGGGTACAAAAAATCCGGAGGATTTTTAAGTATGCCAAAACTAAAGTTGAGCAACAACGCAATAAAAATACTTGAAAAAAGGTATCTGATAAAAGATGATAATGGCAAAGTAATTGAAAAACCAGAAGATTTGTTCAAAAGAGTTGCAAATAACATAGCATTAGCAGATGCAAAATATCTATTAAAGGAAGAAATAGCAAATTTAGAGAGCAATGAAGAATACTTTGAATTAGTAAAAACAAAACTCTTCCAAAAATTATTAAATAAAAACAAAAAAGTTAAGAAAAAAATAGAAAAAACAGAAAAAGAATTCTATAATTTAATGATTAGTTTAGATTTTTTACCTAATTCTCCAACCTTATTTAATGCTGGCAGAGATTTACAACAGCTTGCTGCATGTTTTGTTCTGCCTGTTGAAGATAATCTTGACTCAATCTTCAAAGCATTGCATTATGCTGCAAAAATATCAAAATCAGGCTCCGGAACCGGATTTAACTTCTCAAGATTAAGGCCAAAAAATGATGTGATAAAATCAGTTGCCGGTTTTTCTTCTGGACCTTTATCATTTATGAAGATTTTTGATGCAGTAACAGAGCAAATTAAATTAGGAGGTCTAAGAAGAGGAGCTCATATGGGTATATTAAGAGTCGACCATCCAGATATAGAAGAATTTGTCACAATTAAATCCCGCGAAAAGGTTCTGGAAAATTTCAATATTTCTGTCGCAGTTACAGATAAATTCATGAATGCTGTTCTGAAAAATAAGGACTATAAACTCATAAACCCTAGGACTCAAAGTGAAGTTAAGGAGGAAAATGCAGAAAAAATTTTTGAGCTTATATGCGAAGAAGCCAACAAAACTGGAGATCCAGGCATAATTTTCCTTGATAGAATAAACAAAGACAATCCAATACCAGAGCTGGGTATTCTAGAGGCTACTGACTCATGTGGTGAACAACCCTTATTACCCTATGAATCAGCTAATTTAGGTTCCATTAATCTTTCTAATATGGCTAAGAATGGTAATATTAA
Organism: Nanobdellota archaeon; assembly: GCA_022564635.1. Taxonomy (GTDB): domain Archaea; phylum Nanobdellota; class Nanobdellia; order Woesearchaeales; family GW2011-AR4; genus JACPJP01. The sequence goes on from JADFLA010000001.1 coordinate 42,627, forward strand.
TTTTAATAAATTAAAAACAACTATTCACAATGCAATCCATTTCCTGGATAATGTAATTGATATGTGCCACTACCCTAGTCCTGAAACAAAAGAAATTGTTCATGCAAACAGAAAAATAGGTTTGGGTGTAATGGGATTTGCTGATATGCTCATTAAATTAAAAATTCCTTACAACTCTGAAAAAGCAGTAAAAACAGCAGAAAAAATTATTGCCTTCATCAGGAAAGAGGCTGATAATGCTTCTGCAAACCTTGCAAGAGAAAGGATGACATTCCCAAACTGGGATAATAGCATTTACAATAGAAAAAGCAAGCACTTTAAAGGAAAACATCTACCATTAAGAAATGCTACTAGATTAACTTTAGCCCCTACAGGAAGCATAAGCATCATAGCTAACACTTCTTTTGGCATCGAACCATTATTTGCATTGTCTTTTGTTAGAGCTTTAGATGATGGTACAGAGCTTTTAATTGTTGATAAGAATTTTAAGGAAGCTATGGAGAAAAAAAAGCTTTACGATAAGGATTTTATGAAATATATAGCAAAAAAAGGCACTATTCAAAATATGGAATCAATACCAAAAGATATTAGAAATACATTTGTAGTTTCTTATGACATAAGCCCGGAATATCATGTAAAAATACAGGCAGCTTTTCAAAAATATGTTGATAATGCTGTTTCAAAAACGGTAACATTGCCTGAAATAGCAACTGTAGAAGATGTGAAAAATACATTTTTACTTGCACACAAACTTGGATGCAAAGGCATTTCCATCTACCGTTTTGGTTCAAGAGATGACCAGGTATTGTTTTTAAGAGCAATGAAGGAAGAACAGATTAATTTGACTAATTGGCTAAGACATTTGAGATAAAATGAACCCTTCTATCCAAAAACTATTAAACGAACTAGAAGAGTTTGGCCAGAAAAATAGAGGTTACTTTAATATTCCAGCTTCAACAGGAAAATTTTTCTACAATCTTGTTTTGATTTCTAAAGCAAAAAATATTCTTGAAATAGGAACCTCTAATGGCTACTCAACAATCTGGCTTTCAGAAGCAATTAAACAAAACAATGGAAAAATAACAACAATGGAAATATCAGATTTTAAAATAAAAATAGCAAAAGAAAACTTTAAAAGGGCAAATTTAAACAAAACAATAAAAATCATTCACGGAGACGCATTAAAAGAAATACCAAAATTAAAAGAAAAATTTGATTTCATGTTTATCGACGCAATAAAAAAAGATTATATTAATTATTTAAAATTAGCAGAAAAAAATCTAAAAAAAGGATCAATTATCGTTGCTGATAATGCAATTATGTTTAAGGATAAAATGCAAGACTATTTAAATTATGTAGAAAACAATAAAAACTATTCAAGTGTTTTAGTTCCTATCGGAAGTGGTGTTGAGTTTAGCATTAAGGTTAAATAGTTGCAATTTATTTGGTTAAGAAAGCAACAACCTTTATTCCCGCCAAAATAATGCAGGCGGGTTTTACGAGTTGTATATACAAATAGATGGCGAGCGTATTGGCGAGCCCTAAAATTCGAAGGAATTATAAAATAATAAATAAGTTGGAAAATAAAATAATTAAAAATGCAAACAATAAAACTATCAGACAGCATGCATATAAGAAACCTGAAAAAAGAGTATCTCCTTAAAAAAGATAAAATAAACAATAGATTAAGAGATTTTGATAAATTCTATAATGAACCTTATTCTTGGTTTTATGAAAACAATAAGATGGAACTAAGGGAAGTAAATAAGAACGATGATGAAAGATTATTTGAAGAACTATGCTTCTGCATTTTTACTGCTAACACTAGTGCTGAAATGGGCCTTAAAGCCATTGATGCTGTTAGAGATTTATTGATGAATGGAAAAGCAGAAGAAATGACCAAAAAATTAGAAGGAATTTACCGCTTTAATATCTTAAGGCCTTCATACATAATACATACAAGGGAATATCTTAAAAACAATTTTGATTTTAAAATAAAGGATAAAATTGAATCTCTGAGAAATGACGTAGAAGAATTAAGAAATTTTTTTGCTTTCAATCCCGGAATAAAAGGTTTAAGCTACAAGGAAGCATCCCATTTCTTAAGAAATATAGGTTTTAATGGCTATGCAATCCTAGACAAGCATATTCTTAATTCCTTGATAGAATTTGATATTATTGATAATATTAAAACTCCTGTAACAGCTAAATTATATCCAGAAATAGAGAAAAAAATGAAGCTTTTTTCAAATGAAATAGAGATTCCTATGGATGAATTAGACTTATTGCTATGGAGCAGAAGGAATGGTAAGATTTTGAAATAATATGATAACTCTGGAAGAAAAAGATAAGGCTCCCTATTTTGAACTTAGAGATACTAATGGAAAAAAGGTAAAGTTATCTGATTTTAGAGGAAAGAAAGTTGTTCTGTATTTTTATCCAAGAGACAACACTCCTGGATGTACATTACAAGCATGCCAATTTAGAGATAATCAGGAAAAATTAAAAAAATTAAATGCTGTTGTATTAGGAATAAGCAAAGATAATGAGCAATCACATCAAAAATTTACAGATAAATTTAATCTAAACTTTACCTTATTGTGCGATGAAGATAAAACAGTATCCAAAGCTTATGGAGTTTATGAGTTGAAAAGCTTCTTGGGAAAAAAATATCATGGAATTACAAGGTCAACATTTATTATTGATGAAAATGGAAAAATAGAAAAAATATTTTATAAAGTTAATCCTAAGAAGAGCATTGAAGAAGTGCATGAAGCATTAAAGAAATAAATTTTAGTTTACTAAATTGTAATATGTTCTAAATTCCAAAATATTTATAAGTCAATAACTTATTAATTTCTTTATGCCACACAGCGGTCTTGGATTGCATCACTTCCATAGAAGAATAAGGATTCATCAGAAACACGAACCCTACCCGCATCCAGATAAATGGATAAATTTTATGGATAAAGCGGTTTATGTCGTAGGAGCCATTGGCCCACTTATGACTTTACCTCAAATAATTAAAATTTGGTTTGAAAAAAATGCATCTGGTGTTTCCATAGTAAGTTGGACTGGTTTTTTATTGTATGCAATTTTTTGGTTAATCTATGGAATAATGCACAGAGAAAAGCCAATTATATTTGCATATATTCTTTGGGTAACTCTTCAAGCTATTGTTGTAATTGGGATAATAATTTATGGTTAAAGAAATTCAAAAAACTTTTATAATCTGTTGTAAATGATTAAATTATGGCAGGATTAGAATTCCTTACAACATTTATTCCAGCAGATGGATCTGATTATCATCTTACAAGATTTGTTTTCTTACGAGCCCTAGGCTTTGTTTACTTTTTTGCATTTCTTTCTCTCCTAAGACAAGTTATACCGCTATTAGGTGAAAAAGGACTAACTCCCGCTAAGGAGTACCTTAATGTAATAGGGCCTAATTTTAGAAACAAAGCAATAGCTTTTTGGAAGCTTCCTACCCTCTTTTGGTTCTATATTTCCGATAATTTGCTTAAAATATTAGCATGGTTAGGTTTAATTTTATCTTTTTTATTAATGATAGGTTTTGGAAATGTAATTACATTATTTTTATTGTGGATTATTTATCTTTCATTTGTCCATATTGGACAAGTATGGTATGGCTATGGCTGGGAGGGACAATTATTAGAAACAGGATTTGTAGCAATATTCATGGTTCCATTATTAAATCCAACACCATTTCCAAACTTTGCTCCTCCTATAGCTGTAATATGGCTTTTACTTTGGATTACATTTAGATTGCATCTAGGTTCTGGTTTAATTAAATTTCGTGCAGACCCTTGTTGGAAAGACCTTACTTGCCTTAACTATCATTTTGAAACCCAACCAATTCCTAATCCATTAAGCCCATACTGGCATTTTCTTCCAAAACAAATCTTAAGATTAGGTGTTCTTTGGACTCATTTTGTACAGATAATAGTGCCATTTTTTCTTTTTATTCCAGGATTTCCAAGAGTTATTGCTGGTTTGCTCTTATTATCATTCCAAATTCAATTAATGCTTAGTGGGAATTTATCTTTTCTTAATGTAATCAGCATTGTTGGAATATTTGCAGCTTTCAATGACAATTTTTTATCAAATTTATTACCTAATTTTATTGTTGAAAAGGCAGAACAAGCAGCTATTGCAACCTTACCCTCTATTAATTATGTTGCTTGGGCCTTGTTCCTTGTAGTTGCAATTTTAAGTATACCTGTTATAATAAATCTTTTTTCAAGATACCAATTCATGAATACCTCCTTTAATCAGTTTTATCTGGTAAATACCTATGGAGCTTTTGGAAGTGTTGGAAGGAAGCGGTATGAGCTTATTATTCAAGGTACAAATGATGGAATTATTAACACAAAAACAAAATGGAAAGAATATGAATTTAAAGCCAAACCCGGTAATATACATAGAAAACTTCCTATTATTGCACCTTACCAACCAAGAATAGACTGGCAAATTTGGTTTGCTGCAATGCAAACACCTGGACAAAATCCATGGATGTTAACCTTCATAAAAAAACTTTTAGATAATGATAAAAATACATTAAGTTTAATTGCACATAATCCATTTCTCGATAAACCACCTAAATATATAAGGGTACAACATTACATATATAGTTTTGCTCCAATTCGCTTCAAAGCAGTATGGGAGCGTGAATATATTAGACCATGGCTTCCGCCGATGTCAAAAGAAGATATTCATAATTAATCATAAAAATGCCAAAACCACCAAAAAATATAGGCAAAATAATCTCTTTACTAAAAAAAGAAATAAAACAATTTGAAAATCCTGTTGCAACAGAAATAGGCGAAAGAACTAGAAGCCCATTTCAGGTATTGATTTCTTGCATATTAAGCTTAAGAACAAAAGACACAACAACCGGTCCAGCAGCTAAAAGATTATTCAAACTAGCAGACAATCCAAAAGACATGCTTAAACTAACAAAAAAACAGATAGAGAAAGCAATCTTCCCAGTTGGCTTTTACCCAACAAAAGCAAAATATATCATAAAAACATGTAAAAAGTTAATTGATGATTACAAAGGAAAAGTTCCTAAAAGTGAAAAAGAGCTACTAAAACTTCCAGGTATAGGAAGGAAATGCATGGGCATTGTAATGTGTTATGGATTTGGGAAAAATTCTCATATACCTGTAGACACTCACGTCCATAAGTTAACAAATAGACTTGGTTGGGTTAAAACAAAGACACCGGAAAAAACAGAACAAGAATTAATGCAAATAATTCCAAAAAAATACTGGCACGACTTAAATAATTTATTAGTAGCTCACGGACAAAACATTTGTGTTCCTGTTTCTCCATATTGCTCCAAGTGCCCAATAAGAAAATATTGTCCTAGGATTGGAGTTAAGAGAAGTAGATAACTTATCCCAAAACCAAAAACCCAGTTCCATACATTATCAATAGTCCTGCAAGAAATCCAAGAATATTTGTAACTGTAAATATCGAAAGCCAATTGCCTTTTGCCATGGACTTAGTTATGTCAAAAGAGACATCAAATATTGCACCTGCACCTATTGCTAGGAAAAGTACAGCTAATGCAGCAGAATAAGCAAAACCTCCAATTAAAGTTCCGATTATTGTAGGACCGCCCGCTATTAATCCCATAAGGACAAGATGAGGTATAAAGTGTTTGATCTGCCTAAAGGTCCTGGTTAGTGGAGAAACAATTGCAATGCCTTCTGTAACGTTATGGATCATAAATCCGATAACAAGTGTAGCGCCTAGAGCAATTTCTCCAATCGCATAAGCACTTCCAATTGCAAGACCTTCTCCAAGATTATGCAAGCCAATCCCAAGAGCAATTAAATAACCCCAAACTAAAGCTTGATAATATTCTCCTCTCTCTTGTTTGTGATGTTGCGTTTTGTAGCTTACAGCGGATAATGTTAATACCGCTAACAAAAACCCAATTACCAAAATGCCTATTCCATTAAATGCTTGAGGTAAATTTCCTATTTGCTCAAAAGATTCTGATAGAGCATCAAATCCCAAAAATATAAGCAATCCAATAGTCAAAGAAAGCAAGAACTTATACCCCTTTCCTTTTAGTCTTTTAAGGAATGGAAACCACAACAATCCTAAAAGTACAGGAATGACACCAACATAAATTCCTAATAATACAAATGTCTTAAAGAAAAGAAAATTAAATTTTGGTGTCAAGGTTGCTACTCCTATCTCACCTTCAAAAGTTACTCCATCACTTGCAAAAAGGGTAATTCCATAAGGATCACCTTCTATCCATGGATAATTGAGCTTTATCGTGCCTTTCTCAAGTGGCAGTAATGTTTTACTTGGTTCCATGGTATACTGCCAAAAAACCTCATTAACTGTTACTTGCGCTATTGTAACAGGCTCAGGACCGTCATTAATTATCTCAATAAAAATTTGTTCTGGCTCTAAGATAAATCTTTGTATAAAAATTTCTTCAATAGGAGGCAGTTCTGCTTTAAAAACTCCTAAAGGACCAAATTTAAGAAAGACAAAAAGTAAGATAAATAACAAAATTATAGGTAATAAAGCACTTCCCCAAAATTTAATTCTATGATTCTTTTCTGGCTGTTCCATTTTTATTCCTCAACCTCGAAAAATCCCATCCATCCTAGTTCAGCAAACTCTGTTTTATGGGCATGGAACATATATTTTCCTGGAAATTTGAATCTTATATCTAAAATAGACCTCTCTCCCTGACCCATAATTAATATGTCGGTGTAAAAATCAGGCTCGAGTTCTGTTCCAGTAGGATATTCATCAAAGAAGTTTGCATGCACATGGAATGAATTTATCTGGTCAAATTCCAAAATATTCGTTAAATAAATCCTTACTAATTCTCCCTGCTTTACTTTTATTGGGTTGTTTATGAAATAGAAAGCAATTGTATTAACCGAGTAAATTTCATTTTCCCCGTCAAAGTTAACATCAAAACCATTCATCATCATTATTAGTTCCTTATCTGGTTTTGGCCTTGTATCCTCTTTAGGATCAACAATGTAAGTTCCATACAATCCCCTATGTATATGCTCGCTTACCGGCAAACTATGGCAATGATACAAATGAGTCCCAAATGGAACTGCTTCAAATTCATAAAAGAAAGTATCTCCAGGGTTAACAAACTGGTTTTTCATTGCACCATCCATTTCTGCAGTATGGAAGCCATGAAAGTGTATTGTATGTGGTTTTGTGCCTCTATTCTCAAAATGTATCCTTACTAAATCACCTTCTGTTACCCTTATTGTAGGTCCTGGAACCTGTCCATTATAAGCCCATGCTGGAAAGAAAATCCCAGGAGCAACCTCAATTTCCCTATCCTCAATATAGAACCAATATTCTCTAATCAAGCTTCCATCAGACCTTTTCGTTTCTTTGTAGAATTTTTTACGTTCCTCTTTTGGAAGATTATTGAAATTCCATGTTGTAAGATATTCCATTGGATCAATGCCAATTGCATCCTCTCCTACTTGTCCAACCATACCCATATTATGCTGAGCAATCTGCTGCAGTTTAGCAAAATCAACTTCATTATCTTGTGCAATAACCTCCGTAGGAGTTAATAACTTAAAAATAAGAAATCCAAGTACTAAAAATACTATTAATAATGGAATTCTGATTTTATTCAATACAGCTTTTTCTAACATTTTATTTTTTATAATTTTAATTATTTTATAATTTTAATTGTTTTTATTATTATTAATTGTCGTTTTAGTTTTATTGTAATTATTAAATATTGTTTTTAAGAAAACTTCGGAATTGGTTTTCCGTGAGGGTCCTCTTGGGGATTTCCCAATAATCTCCTTAATTTTTCAATTGCTTCATCGCTAAAAGCATGCTCAAGCTTATGAGCTTCTTCATGTATACCCTCTGAATTTATACGCAATATATTTTTCAAAAAACTCTCAATTATTCTATGCTTGAATGTCAGTTTTTGTGCAATTTTTTTACCCTTAGATGTAAACTTCAGCTTTGAATATTTCTTATACTCCACCAATCCTTCCCTATTAAGCTGTTGAAGCATCTCAGAAACAGAAGGCTTTGTTATATTTAGATAATCAGCAAGATCAACTGATTTTACATAAGGATCATCTTCCATCAAATGATATATTCCCCTCAAATAATCTTCCTTATTAGCACTCTCCATAAAAGTTAGGCTAACCTAACTTATATATAAAGGTTTCGGAAAAGTATAATTATTCAGCTTTACGAGGTCAATCATTTAATTTTATTGTTTATTTCTAATCTGTGCCTTCGGCACGAATTTTACTGCTCGGCAAAATTTGTCCTGCCATTAAATTTCGCCTCGCCTATTTATTCACTAAAAATAATTTTATTTTAAATTTTAAAAAAGTCAATAATGGTTATAATTTCTTAACAAAAAGATAAATTAATAAACGCCCTATATTTTACAATTTTAATGCCACTAGAAACAGAAACAATAAGCAGTAAATTAGAAGAAATTAAAGACAAATGTCTAGTAATAGCTTTCTTTGAAGACAAATTAAAATTAAACAACGAAATAAACAAACTTGACAACTCAATAAATAATGTTATTAATAATTCCATCAAAAACAAGGATTTTAAAGCAGAAAAAAATGAAATAAAATCATTTTACATCAATAATAAAAACCTCAAATATTTAACTTTGCTTGGCTTAGAGAAAGAAAAAGATTTTAACCTCAACAAATTAATGGAAATAGTTAGCAATTTATCCAGAAAATTAAGATCCTCAGATATAAACTCCTTTACCATTGATCTAAATTCTTTCAAAAATAAAAAATTCAACAATGAAATATATCTAGAAAAGATAACACAAGCAATAATCCTTTCCTTGTACCAATTTAATAAATTCAAAACTAAAGATTTAGATAAAATAAAGACAATAAAAAAAGTTTCAATAATTATAGATAATAAAAACTTAAAAAATTCTGAAAAAATAGTAAATGAAGCAATAATTTATTCAGAAGCAGTTAATAAGACAAGGGATTTAGTAAACACGCCCCCTAATATTGCAACCCCGGAGTATGTGGCAAATGATGCAATTGAAACTGCTAAAAGAAATAACCTAAAATGTACAATTCTTGATGAAAAGCAAATTGAAAAATTAGGCATGGGATGCATGATGGCAGTTGCCCGCGGTAGTTCTAATAAACCAAGAATTTTTATTCTTGAGTATAAGGGCAATGGAAATGAAAAGCCAATTGTTTTGGTTGGAAAAGGAATAACATTTGATACTGGCGGCTTAAATATTAAACCATCTTCTTATTTAACAACAATGAAGGATGATAAAGCAGGAGCTTGCGGCATAATAAATATTTTAGAAGCATGTTCAAAGTTAAAGTTAAAATTGAACATAGTTGGCATTGGAGCTTTAGCAGAAAACATGATAAGCAGCTCTTCTTACAGGCCTGACGATGTTTTAAAATCATATTCTGGATTAACAGTTGAAGTTACAAACACAGATGCAGAAGGTCGCTTAGTTGTAGCAGATGCCATATCTTATTCATTAAAATACAAGCCAAAAGCAATTATTGATGTCGCAACCTTAACAGGAGCTTCTATTGTAGCCTTAGGTTATTTTGCCAGCCCTGTTGTAGGTAACAATCAAAAACTTATAGATAAAATAAAAATAGCAAGCGAAAAAAGCCTTGAGAAAATATGGCAGTTCCCATTATGGGAGGAATATAATGACCTCATAAAAAGCGATATTGCAGATATAAAACACTTAAATGAAGGCATTGATGCAGGCGTCATGGTAGGAGGAATTTTCCTAAAGAATTTTGTAGATGACATACCATGGGCACATATAGACATAGGTAACACCGTCTGGGCAAAGCAAGAAAAAAGCTACACAGTAAAAGGTGCAACTGGTTTTAGTGTTTTATTATTATTAAATTTGTTGAAGGATTGGAAATAAATAAAGAATTCAACCACAAATATCCATAAATTCTTTAGGAGAAACAATTTTTGTATTTCCAAACTTTTTAAGTTTCAGTAGATGTTTATTCCCAGAAACAATATAGTCTGCATTAATTCTTGCAGAACATCTTAATATCATATCATCATCAGGGTCTTCTTTAACGACATTTCCAATATATTTAGGAGCGACAATTTTAGCATAAGTTAAGATCAAGTTGATTTGCCTTTTAATCATTTCTTCTGGTTCATCAAAATCTCTTCTCATAACTTTCTCTACATCTTTAAGAATTTCTAAAGTGATAAAGACTTGAATTTTCTTGTCTATTGCTTTTTCTACAATCATATGTGGATTTCCAAGTTCCCAGAACACGCGAAAATCGAAGATTTTCGGTGTCCTGGAAATCTATGATTTCCATGAGATAGAAGAAATGAATATGTTTGTGTCTAAAACAACCTTAAGCACCTTTAATACCTCTACCTTTGTGTATGATTTTCATTACATCTTCTTCTTTTATTCCTTTCTTCTTAGCAAATTCTTGACCCCATTTTGTTAGTTTCTTAAATTCTTCCTTAGGATCAGGAATTTGTACTTTCTTAAGCAAGATCAAATCATCTGTTCTACTAACTACTAGAGTAGAACCTGTATCTAAGCCTAAATCTTTCCTCATATCATATGGAATTACAACTTGTCCTTTTGAAGACATTTTAGTTATTTCAGTCATAGTATATCACCTAGTAAGATAGTAATACATTCTTACTTATAAAGTTTATGGTTTTACTTTTTATATCGGGGCTAGTTAAGAATTTTTGGTGGGAAGGAGTTAGATGAGTTTTCTGAAAGAAAACCGAGCGGAACGGAGTTCTGTAAAGTATTGGGTTTCTGGCGATAAATTTATAAAATAATTGAAATAACTAGCATACATGCCATACCAAATGATAGGATCTGTTCCAAAATACGACCAGGATTTTAAAGCCATTAATATGGCAATGGATAAGGGTTCACGAAGATACGAAATTGGAGATCCTAATCGTGAAATAGGACAAATTGTTTCAGACAGAGAGTTATGGACTGGTAATAGACCAAGTCTTATTGGAAAAGTTCAATATTTGTTGTAAGTATTTGGACATAGTCACGGACAATGGTGGGAACATATAGCCCATAGTCATGGTAGCTTGGGAGACTACTTACACCATAACCACGGTTATGGGATTTATATACCGGTCAATGAAAATAAATAGAATCCGAAACCCAATGTCATCTAACTCCTTCTCCATCTTTATTTATCAAAGATAAAGAAAAAGTTTAATAACAATTAAAAAATCTTATTAAAAAATTAATTAAAAATAATAAAATTGAAAATAAAAATATCAAAGAAATATTGAAGGTGGTTTTAATTCCAAAAAAAATCCTAATTTTAGTAGAACATGATTTCCAGGATATGGAAGCAATGTACCCTTACTATAGACTAAAAGAAGCTGGCTTTGAAGTAAAAGTTGCTGGGACAGGAGAAAAAATTTACAAAGGAAAACATGGCTATCCTATTGAGACAGACGGTAAGATTGATGACTTTAAAGCAGATGATTTTGATTGCATAGTAATTCCGGGAGGATGGGCACCTGATTATATGAGAAGAAATAAAGCAATGGTTGATTTTGTTAAAGAAATGAATGAAAAAGGAAAAGTTGTAGCAGCAATATGCCATGCAGCATCCTTACTAGTTTCTGCGGATATATTAAAAAACAAAAAAATGACATGCTTCATGGCTGTAAAAGACGATGCAGTAAACGCAGGAGCTAATTTTGTTGATCAAGAAGTTGTTGTTGACAAAAACCTAATAACCTCAAGAAAACCAGATGATTTACCTGCTTTCTGTAAGGAAATAATAAAAGCGTTAAGTTAAACATATTCTTTAAAATAATTAATTTAAATAAACAAAAAATAGTTAAAAATAGATTTCATTTAACCAACTTCTTAATAATCTCATTAACCTCTTTAGGACTAGCCTTTCCTTTAGACTTTCGCATCACAACTCCAACAATAAAATTCAAAGCCTTTTCCTCTCCTTTCTTATAATCCTCAACAGCCTGTAGATTCTCATTTATCGCTTCTTTGCAATATTTCTCTATTTCCTTAGTATCAGAAACAGCCTCTAAGTCCCCTTTCTTAACATATTCATCAACATCAAATGGCTTCTCAATTAATTTTTCTAAAATCTTTGAAGCAACATTGTCTGTTATTTTCTTACTCTCAACCAACCTTAATAATTTAATCATATGCTTCTCATCCATCTCTATTTCATGCAATTCTTTCTTATTGTAATTCAAAACCCTAACCAACTCGCGTCTTAACCATTTCGCAGCCAGAATAGGATCAATTTCCTCAGAAACTTTCTCAAACATCTCCGCTAACTGTTTCTCTGCAGCTATTATTTCAGCATCTTCTTGCTTTATTTTGTGTTTAGAAACAAATTTCTTAATCTTATCATGAGCCAACTCTGGCATTTCTTTTTTGATTTTATCTAATATTTTTGTTGTAATCTCTGTTTTAACCAAATCAGAATCAAGAATATAGCCATAATCTTCTTCTGTCTCCTTTTTCCTCAACAAAAATGTAATTCCTTTTTCAGAGTCCCATGCCCTAGTTTCTTGATCTAACTTTTTGCCAGCACTTATCTCAGTTTTCTGCCTTAATATTTCATACTGCAAAGCCCTTTCAATTTCCTTAAACCCAGTTATATTTTTAACTTCTTGCTTCACAAACCCACTTTCCTTAACAGAAACATTAGCATCCGCTTTTATTATATTTTGATTAATGTCAAATATTCCCAAATAGCCTAAAATTGTAATTAATTGTTTCATAAATTCTCTTGCTTCCGCAGCACTTTCCAGTTCTGGCTCTGTAACTATCTCTAACAACGGATTTCCGCTCCTATTGTAATCTACCAAAACATAAGCACTTTCCTGCATTCCAGCTGGATGCACTAAAGCAGCTGGATCCTCTTCCATATGCACCCTTGTAATGCCAATTTCTTTACCGGACCTTAATTTTAAACTTCCTTTGCTACCAAGAGGGATATCATACTGAGAAATCTGGTAGTTCTTGGCCATATCAGGGTAAAAATAAGATTTCCTGGAAAAAATCAACTCTTTGCTTATTTTACAATTCAAAGCCAAGCATAATTTTAAAGCAAATTCAACTGCTTTTTTATTTAAAATTGGTTTGCTTCCCGGATGTCCCAAACAACATTCGCAGGTCCTAGTATTTGGTTCTTCAGAACCCTTAGTTGAACAACCACAGAATAATTTAGTATTAGTATTTAGTTCAATATGACTTTCAAGTCCTATTATGACACCACTTTTAGAGTTTTTCATATTATTTTATTAAATTCGAAGTTTTATTTAAATATTTACTTCCCAAACACCCCAACAAAAACCTCTTTAGGAATCTCAATACCAGCCTCCACAAAACATTTTGCCAAATAATAACTATCATTAGAATTAATATTAAATAATCTTCCTAAGGTAAAACTATTCAAAAAACCCTCATTCATTCTCAAACTAATCTCTTTCTTTCCCTTCATAATTTTTTTATTAGTGAAATCAATGATAAATTCTTTATTGTTAATATTGTGCCTAAACAACTCCCATTCCACCAAATCCCTAAATATCTTATTTTTATTATTATTTTTTAAGTATTGCTCTAAATTGTTAATATTTTTAAATGAAAAAAAATCAATGTCTTTTTCCTTATTGAACCTATACACCCTGCCTAAATACTTAGAAACTTTCTGCCTAGGACCCTTATTTTTGCCTTTATGCCTTCTTTTATACCATTTGTTCTCAACAAGATAAGCATACTCCTTGCCAGCAATTTTCTTGACCCTAATAAAGCTCATATATGATTTAGGCACTATACTACTTTATATTATTTTCTGAAAGATTTAAAAATTGATAGTAATTCTTTGAAGTTATTAAGATGATTCAGCTACAACCATTAATGCATGTTGAACGTACCATAATAGATAAAGGTACATTTACAGTTCAATTAGATATTCCTTATGGATCAACATTAACACAACCAGAAATAGAAAGAATAATGGCAATGAGTTCTTGGCAAATCGATCCTAATAAAAATATTGATGATTACGAAGGTGGACGTGGAGTTAAATTTCAAAGAGATAATCCAATTGACAAGAGAGGTTTGGAACTTGCAGCTTTGTATATTTCTGGGATAGGTTATAGGCCCATGACCATTGAAGAGAAACTAGGATATGTTGAGAAAGATGCCTTACTTCTTCCACCATGTAAGGAAAATTTCATGGACCATGTAGTATATGATGGGGCGATGATGTCAGCACATTATGAAAATGGAGTAATAATTGAGTCTAAACCAGAATTTAGAGCCTTAGGAACTTACACAGCTAGCGAGTTGGAAACAAAAGTGGCCAATACTGCACTGGTTTCAGGATTACCCCTATCTAATGCGAGAGTTCCACACATCGAGGCTTATGGAAGATACCTAGATACAAGCCTTTCTGATGAAAACGGAAATTATGGTTTTATAGTTTTTCCCATACCGCAAGTAAGAATAAAAAGAGCTGACGAAGTTATTCAACATTCTCTGTTGCAACATATTTCGACTAGTAATCAAATTAGTTCAATCGATTTTATGAATATAACACATCCATTCATGAGTAGCGCAATTAGAGGTCTATTGGATGTGCATAAAAATGGAGTCGTCCACTTACAACCCCATTTAGGGAACTTTTATGTTGTAGGTATTCCAGAACAAAAAATGAATATGCCTTACTTTTTGGATTGGCATACAATGAGAACTCTAGGGAATGATTTTATGGATAATATACTAAATGTGGGAGTTGATTTGGATGCACTCATACATTCATTTCATATACTTTTTGCAAAATTTTTCACAGAGGTTACACAAGAGGAGAGAAGGAAATTTGAAGAAGTCACTAAAACATCTTTTATTGGATTATACACTAAGCTTCTTAAAGCATAAAGTATACCTATATTTCAACTTAGGCACTATAGAATATTTAATACTTTCCTTTTGTAGAAGCCTTAAAAACCAAGAATTTAGCCTTTTTAGCTATCTAATAGCAGACATTTCTTTCTTGAATCTCTCGGTAAGCTTCTTTAGCCTTCCCACAGCACTACCTAAGGCAGCTCTTGGACTTGCATCACCATCAGTTTCCAATATAAATTTAGGTTTGCTAACCTGGGGATGTTTAATAGCATAAGTAGCAACCTTAACATGGCTATCATTCCATAACTCATTCTTCAAAATATTGAGATAAGTATGACCCATACCTTCTATTTCAAAAACAAACCTATTTTTCTTATCATCAACAACATCGATTTCCATAAAAACCAGCAACTTTGTTTTATTTAAATATGTTTTGCTTTCAAAATCATTATTTTAATTATTTTTAACAATTTAATAATTATTTTTTATTAATCTCCATCGTTTAATTTTTATTTTTAAAATTTTTATTATTAAATTCTTCTTTATTGTATTTTATTGAAATATTGTTTGATTCCTATTGTTTTTTTCATTATTGAACTCTTTTTTTTTCGACGACAAAATCAAAAAACAATTTATCGCTTCTCCATCCTAAAACAGCTGACATCTATACGCTTAATTTTCCTTGTATGGTGCTTCATAGTAGCTTTCAAAGACCATTTAAAGTCAAAAATATCAGTAATTTCGAACCCATTATCCTTAGAAAAGCTCTCTACAAATTTTTTTGTTCCAGATTTATGAAAACTATAAACAATTTTACCAATTTCAAAGGCTTTTTTTAAAAAAATCTTGTCAATATGCCTCACTTTAGTTCCGAACGGAGGGTTCTGCACTACTAGATCTACCGGCTCATTAAAATCACCAATATCTTGACAGATAAATACTGCTTCTCCATCAATATTATACTCACTATTCAATTTTGCTAGGTTTTCCCTAGCTATACCTATCACTTTCTGATCTGAATCAACAAAATACACTTTATCAGCCCCCAAGACCAATAACCCAATACCTAGGATCCCAGTACCACACCCCAGATCAACACTCACTTTTACCATATCTCCCTTCATATACACATTCCATAACACTTCAGCAGCTATTTCAGGGTCTGTAGAGTACTGCTCAACCCTCACTTTTGGCCCTTTGAAGCCTTCTAAGCCTGACAATAGTACTGCCAAGGCCTTCTGTGACCCTATTTTGCCCTTATATGAACTCTCACTTTTTGCCATTTTTACCCTATTTTAGCCATTATTTGACGCTCTAAAGCCCCTTCTGAACCCTTCACATTTGATACATTTTTGACCTTTTCCAGGCCTTCAAAAGCCTTTATGAGCAACTTACTTTCAGGGCTCTTAAAACCACTAATTCCATTGAATTTAAAAACCTTCATTTTTGATCCAAATTTTTGGATTACTGATCCATAATTTTTTCTAAAATTTTTTATAATTAATTTTTAATTTACCATTAATTTATTTTTTATTATCAAATTTTTTAATGAATTCATGAAAATCGTAGATTTTCAGGACACCAAAAATCTTTGATTTTTGCGTGTTTTATTATTGTTTTTATTATTGAATTATCCTTTTTTTAATCTCTTTCCAGTCTCATTCCCACTTAATTCCCATCATATTCCCAATATAATCCCATTTTATTCCCAAATATTTAAACTTTTCGTCTTATATCATTCCCAAATATGTCCCATTATATTCCCAATATAGTCCCAGAAAAACGAAATATTTAAATAAAATCTAATATAATAATACAATTATGTTCGGAATTAAGATACAATCAAGCACTGATAAAAAACTATCTCAAATGCAAAACCTTTTGATGAGATCCTTTTCTAATGTAAAAAATGACACCCAAAAACTCTTCCAATGGCTTAACCACATACATCAAAAAAATCTAGACCAAGATAACCAGATAAAGCAGCTACAGCTAGAGCTGTCCTACATCCCAAAAAAACCAGAGGACATCAGAAAGATAATAGACAGCTATTATTCTTTTGACAATCTTACAGAGAGGATAAAGATGCTAAATGAGAGGATAGACAGCATATCTGGAGGAAGAAGTGAGACTTACACACAAGCAATGCATCCAGAAATCAGCGAAATAGAATCCCGACTAACACAGCTAGAAGAGCAAAAAAAAGCAACAATAAGGGAAAAAGTAGTAAAAAGAGTCACAAGAAACTCAAAAGAATACGTAAAGCAACTAATGCTCTCCTACATTAGAAAATACACCCAAATAGGAGCCTTACAGCTAAAGGACATGATAGTTTATGACCAGGGTTTGTGCTCAAAAAGCTCATTTTACAGGCTTTTAGACGAGATTGAAGCCCTAGATGATATAGGGATAGTAAAGAAAGGCAAGCAAAAGTACTATCTTTATAAACAAATAAAAGAGCAATAAGTATGTTTAAACTAATATTTTACAAAATATAAATCTATTTAAACAAACTCTTTTAACAAAATTCTGGGGTGGTAATGATTTTTGACGAGTTTTTCAAGCAAAGAAAGCGCTATTTCTCAAAAAAGCCAAAAAACAACGATCTTGAGCTAAAAGAAAAATTAAAAGGCATTAAAAAGGAATTAAACGGGCATTTAGACGCTATTAACGAAAACACAAGCGAGATACAAACAAGCTATGAGTGCATGAATGAGATCAATGACAAGTTAGAAAAATTGACAGAAAGGGTAGAGGCAATAGAAATTTACCTCCAACAATACTCAAATTTCAACGCTGTAGAAAAAAGCTTTGACATAAAACCATTAACAAAAACAGAACAACATGTTTTCCTAGTTATTTATGCCTTAGAGGACGAAAAAGGCCTTGTTTCTTATCCAGATATAATCAAAAAAACTGGTTTGCCCAGCTATGTTGTAAGTGAGTATATCGCAAGATTAGTAGAAAAAGGAATTCCATTATTAAAGAAATATGTAAATAACTTATCATATATAAAACTGAACCCCGAGTTTAAACGCTTGCAAGCAAAAGAAAATATCCTGATGATAGACACAGCACAAAAAGAATTGGTTAATTTTTAACTTAAAATTTTTAATCAGTTCTTAAAACTTTTAATTCACACAATTCTTATATATTTTAGTTATTGATTAAATATTTTAATTATTCTTAATACATTAATTTCTATATTGAAAAATAAAATTTAGACTATTGGAACTGAACTATTACTAGATCAGTAAAAACATAGAAACTTATTTTTGAGTATATATTGTGTTAATACAAATCCCTAAAGCTGAAAGAACCGTACAGATTAGTCCGTCTAAATTGAGAAACTAATGCCCTTAACTCTTCTACACCAGGGGTTTCGTCAGAAGCTGACTCTAATGCTTCTTCCGCAAATCCTATTTGTCTAGAGAAATCAGTAGGATCTGTAAGGACTTTTGGTTCATATATACCAGACCCTGGTTTTATGTAAGATCTTACTAAATCCATAAATTCCCTTACAATATGTGAAAAATCACCATTATCCCTTACTTCATCTGTAATATCTGCCCAACTCCCCCTTATTTGCTCACTACCTTCTCTTTCTAATAATTTTTCTGGTTGATAAATCTGCGGATCAAACTTACTTCCCTTTTCCGTCATAGTATAAAATTTTTCCGCCATTTCTTCAATTGTTGGTGTAACAAAAACAGAAAAACCAAAAAAAGGACCTCTCACATCATCTTTAGATTCTGCCCCATAAGACATAGGCCTTTGTAAGCCCCACAGTACATTAAAAAGTCCTCTATGAGATTCTTGATGATCAGAAAATTCAGTTCCAAATGCATTTTCAGCTCTCAAGTCACAAAGTTCCTGATAAAAAGTAGCCATTCCACGAGCATCTTGGATCGTTCCTAATTTTTGAGCCAAATCAGGCATACCCTTTTCTTTTAAATAGTCCATTGGCTTATTTAATATAGTTCCTTGATCTTGAGTCATTGTATTTTCACCCCAATACGAACCATTAAAGTATAGCAACTATTTAAATCTTTCGTTTTTGTAGCCACAGTAAAGTGGTGAATAAAGTATCAAAATTAAAGGGTGGGCGGAGGCTTGAGTCATTCACTCAGTTCTGAGCACGGTGGTGGGTAACATTATTATTTTTATTGAATTTTAATTATTGTAAGCATTATCAACTTTACACTCAAATGCAACATTTTAGATAAAAAATCCAACTTTCACTTCAAAATCAACATCAGCAATGGAAAAATTTTATTGTAGCCTTGCTTAATCCTCAAAAACTAAAAATCTAATGCAAAAATATTTATACTCATTCCAATAAGGCTGTTAACACGTTCCAATAAGGGAACCCATACTGGAATGGTTAAAGGTCAAAAATTCGTAGGTTTTAAGGGCTATGACTGAAAAAGTAGGCATTTATGTGCGTGTTTCAACTGAGGAGCAAGCAAAAGAAGGAATAAGTGTAGATGCGCAGATAGATAGGTGTAAGGCTTTTTGTAAAGCAAGGGCTTGGAAAGTATTTAGAATTTATACTGATGCTGGTTATTCAGCTGGATCAATGGATAGGCCTGCATTGAAGAATTTGTTTGATGATATTACCAATAAAAAAATTAATATTTTGCTGGTTTACAAAATTGACAGATTTTCAAGAAAACTAAAGGATTTGATATCTATATTGGAGGACCTACAATCAAAAGGTGTTAACTTCACATCTGTTACTGAGCAGATCGATACAACAACAGCAATGGGGGAAGCCTTTTTCCAGATAATTGGTGTTTTTGCGCAACTTGAAAGAGGTATGGTAAAAGAAAGAGTTGAAATGGCTTTTGATAAAAAGATTAGTTCTGGTGAAATTCTTAATAGGGCTCCAATGGGTTATGTTTATAGAAATGGCAAGCTTTTCGTAAATGAGGAAGAGGCAGAGAAAGTTAGAGAAATCTTCAATATGTGGGCAACTGGGATCAATTACAAAGAAATAGCTAAAAAATTCAATATTCCGGTTTCAACATTGTATGAAATTGTTAAGAATCCTACTTATATCGGAAAAGTAAAATATAGGAATAAATTATATGGTGGGGTTCATAAAGGCATTATTGATGAAGAATTATTCCAAAAAGTAAATGGTAAGTAACCGTATCCAAGCGATTTTCATGATAGTCTATTAAATCTGATAAGATTTTTCCTTATAAGTCCAGGCAAAGCAAAAGTTCACATAATATACATTAGATGACGTTTTGCCCTGCCACGATTAATAGAACATTCTTTTCAGAACGAATAGACTGATAGATTATGAGGTTTGATATATTGATTACAATACGAAAATTACAATAATTCATTAAATTTTGATTCAATAAAAAAATTACAATGATCCTATCATGTCGTCATTCCACCACCCCCACCTTTTTATTTACTACTAAATAATGATTAAAAATAGAAAGATTTATATACTAGTAGATCCTATTTCTTACAGTCAACAAAATGTCAGAAACTGAAGATCTAAAACGTAGAGTAATGGAAGAGTATGTACAAATTATTAGCCCCGTTGTTGGGGAAAATACGGCATTAGCTAATAGATTAACTTCCGACTTAGATGGAATTCTTGATAGAGAATTAGGAAAATTACCCGATAATGAAGCTATTAAAGAACCAGCTGAAGTGTCGCAGTTAGATTATTCAAGATTAGGCCCTGTTACAAATGATGGCAATAGATATACTCTTGCTCAAATTTTGGAAATGCGTATCGACATATTTGCTGAAAGACATACTGGGATTGATGGTACAGATAAAAGTATTTTGCATAATTATTTTAATCAAGTAGCGAAAGGTCATATTAAGGGTACCTCGTGGGATAGGGCAATGTATGGTTCTCGAGCAGATCATGAGAGAATAAAAAATCCAATTAGTAAAACTAAGGAACAAGCATTAGACTTTATTGGAGTTACAGAAGAAATGTTTGATACAGCTAATGAATTCTTGCAAAAGCATTATGGCATTAGCCTAGGGACAAAGATTGATGAAGTAGAATTAGCTCGAAATAAAGAACTTACAGATGCACGAGAACTGTACACGACACAAGGCCCGTGTATGGAAGACGGACAGAGATATACAACTGCTCAAATCTTGGGTATGGACCTAAATTATTTTTTACGAACACATAGGGATTCTTTGAAACAAGAGGGTGTACAATCATTAATGACCAAATACTTTCACCAAGTAGATAGTCACAGCCAGCTAGAATGGGGAGACCTAACAAAAGTTATAGATGCAATTCAAATCTCGCCATTTGATAGCGGAAACCTGCCGGGCATAGGTAATACAACAATTGAAAAAGTTAACCAATATTTCCAAAACAATTACGACATCACATTAGGAACAAAATTTAGGTTGAGTTCACATAATTAATCTTAATTCTACTATCAAACCTCATAATCACTTCTCAGCTTCGCAAAAAGTATTGAACTTTTTACGCAGAGCTCTTCGAGACCTTTTTGTTCCAAAAAGTCGCTGAGAACAAGATACGGCAGGGCAAAACGTGTAACCCCTTCGGGCATCTAATGCACGCTTTATGGTTCGCTCCTTGTTCGCTCTGAGCTCACAATCTCGTTCAACCTACGTTTTTCTCAACTCTAAAAAAATTCCCACTCTACAACTTGTGGAATGCCTCAAGTTGTGAGGGCAATTTTATTGAGGAGAAAAACATCATAAAGCTTCCCATTAGGCGAACATTTTGAACTCCACTTTGTGTTTAATCTACTGATTTAAACCGTAATTTTAGCTTTACCGGTTTCGCAAAAAATTAAGATTTTTTACGTAAACCTTACAGGACGTTTTTCTTTTAACGGTTCTTTGAGATTACGGAATGTGTGTAAGATATTTAATCCATCTTCAAAAATTCATCAATATATTCCATTATTTTCTCTTTCTTATCCAAATTGATAGACACCTGTTTTCCATAACCTGTTTTCTTCAAATGTAATATTCCTTCTTTGATTAATTCTTGTGACATATCTTTGGTTCTTCCTCTCACTTCTGGTGAAAAACCTTTTGATAAATTATCTAACGCTGTATGACTATGTTCAAACTTTCCCTTACGAGTTAATTTATGCAATATCTTTCCTTTAATTTGATTATCAGTCCACATTAAAAGTCCACCAAAATAGACTTTGAAAGGTAAAGTTTATATACTTTACTAATAACATTGTTAGTAAGATGGAAGAAAGATCTTTATTACTAAACTTAACAGGAGATATGCCTTTGTTCAAGATAATTGATTTTCTATTAGAAAATAAGGGAAGTGATTTTAGCAAATTAGACATATCAAAAGGTGCAGAAATTTCCAGAGCTACTTTATTCAACTACTGGAATGAAATTGAAAAACACGGAATTGTTAAAGTAACCAGAAGTTTTGGAAAAACAAAACTTTACATATTAAATGTTAAAAATCCAGTTACACAGAAAATAATGGAATTAGAAAAAACACTTATTGCTGAAGCTATGAATAAAGCTTACAATAAAAAGAAAGAAATAATTGTAGAGAACTAATGCTACACACATTCTTAATTTTACTTTTGCTTTCAGCTCAAATTTTATTATTTCTCAAAGAACCTAAGAAACATACGGGGCTCATCTTGCCTACTGACTCTAAAATTATTCCAAAAACTTATTCTGCTATACAAACACCCATCTCATCCGCTATTTTTCCAGATAAACGGCATTTAAAGCCTTCTGGACAGCCAAATCCAGCTATTCCATTACATTCACATTGCACTTGGCAAACTTGTATACAAAAATCTGCATCAGTACCAGCACATGGACTTCCACATTCATTCCAATAACCATTAGCTTGCTCACATTGCTGCTTTGTAATGCCCGCAAAACCCACTTCACCAATTTCTTTATCTTCTTCAAGTACTATTGTTTCACAACTAACTAAAAAAACAAGAATTACTGTAAATAAAAGTAAAATTATTTTAATCATTTTTTTAATTAATTCATTATTGTTTTTAATATTTTTTTAATAATTATCGATTTATATCACAATTTTATTGCCTATTTTAACATCATTTTTAATTGTAAAATTGCCATTAACCTCTAAAACATATTTTGCTGGCTTTATCGGCTTGTAACTTTTACAAGAATCTTCTCTGCATGGCTCCGCATAAATAATATCCACTATCTCAAGATTTTCAGAAATAAAAATTATATCTAATGGTATTAAAGTATTTTTCATCCAAAAACTATAGTAATCTTCATCATCAAAAACAAAAAGCATTCCGGAATTCTCGTCTAAAAACTCCCTGAACATTAAACCACTAGATCTTTCCTCCAAGCTGTCTGCAATTTCCACATTAACTATTATATTTCCAACGCCGTTATCAACCAACACAACACTTTGCTTAGAACAAGAGGTAAGAATTATTAGAAATAAAAGCATTAACATTACATTTTTGCTGTTCATGAATAACACCCACATATAATCACTTTTAATAGTTTCTAAAACGAAAAAGATTAGCATATTTTGTACTAATTTTCATAGTGCCTAAAACAACAGGTTCTATATTATTAAAAATAGTTTATACTAAATAATTATTCTGAACTATATTTTCCACACTAGATGTTATTTTTTATATTCTTTCTATATTGAAAATAATAAAATCCAAAATCCAAAAGTGAGAGTTAAAAAATAATCAAAAACAATAAAACCGTTAGAAATTAATGGAAATAAAGCAATATCAGAACTTTAGGCACTATAAAACTTAACAGTATTTTTATTACTAAAAGCCTTAAAAAAGCAAAATTTTGGCATTTCAGCACTTTAAATTAAACATAGATAATTATTAATAGTAATGAGTTTTCAATAAATTTATGTACACAAACCGGCCTTATAGTATTGACGATATAGTAAGATATAATCCCAACAATCAATATAATAATAACCTAAACTACCTCGTTTCTAAAAGTGAGAACTATAGTAATCCACTAGAAAACTCTCAACAAGTAGAACTGGAATACAAAGGAAATCATCAAAAACCAACAATTTATTCTGAAAATAATTATTTACCACAAGAACCAACAAAAACATACTATTTTACTCCTGAAATTTTCTTAAAACCCTTTAGACCATTAACTCAATTCATAAACACAACGGAGCAAATACAAACTCTAATAGAAGAAACATTTGAATTAATGTTAAGTAAAAAATTACCAAATATCAACATTCAAGTTTGTAATAAAGAGGAATTAAAACAAATACACTCTAGATTTGGTTCTTGGAACGATAACATACAAGGTTTTGCCTTGAATAATAAACATTTAAAACAAATTTTTGTTAAAAACAATAACTTAGATGAACTAATGTTAACAATAGGCCACGAAATTGGCCATGTTTACACAAAATCTTTATCTAATAACCATGACGAGGAAGCAAAAGCATTCTCATTTGCAATAGAATGGACAAAAACAATTAAAAAGCATAATATTGGAAATTTAAACGAAAACATAAAAGATAATTTAGATTTTAATCCAGCTAGAAATGGTTTGCATGATCTTGCATTCTTTTTTGTAAAAAACCTCGTCGATAAAGGCCTAAAGCCAATGCAGGTACATTGGGATTTAGTTAAGGGTTATGTTTCTTTGTTTGGGTTTTATAATTAAGATTTTATTAAAAAAATAGGACTTTCGGTTTAATAGTGTTTTTGAGGGTAGAGTAAATAGGGTCGGCGAGGAATTAATTTTGTTACTTTTATTAAGTGGTTAAAAATAGATAAATATATAAAGCCGATTAATTTCTCCGTGCTATATGGTACAATCCTTGACAGAGAAATTAGTAGATGAATTGCGAGAGTTTTTAAGCGCTGCCAATTACTTGCGGTATCAGGAAGCTGTGCTGAAGCGGAACATTACAGGGGACATATTATCTGAAAAGGATAGGATACACTATGCGGAAAATATTATTCCTGAGATAGAACAAAAAATTGCTGCGATATCTATTCCAGAATCACTACGAGATACGCTAGATCAA
Source organism: Nanobdellota archaeon (assembly GCA_022564635.1). Lineage (GTDB taxonomy): Archaea > Nanobdellota > Nanobdellia > Woesearchaeales > GW2011-AR4 > JACPJP01. Next base: position 67,619 of record JADFLA010000001.1, read on the forward strand.
ATCGCTGGAGAGTTTCCAGAAATGGATGATCTTGCCTTATCTGTAGATACTTTAGCTCGAACAGATTGGAATTCCGAAGAAACTGCTTTTATGAAACTCCACTTTCAATTGGATGAGTGGGGATATTTCCTCAGTCCGATACTTGGAGAACAAGCCAAAGTCGAAATTCAGCCAATCGTTGAGCGGCAGGACATTCCCGGAACAGGAGTTCAATTACGTACTGTTTCCAAGCCATACCATTTGAACATATTTGAACCTACACTACATGGCTTTTTAAGTTTTGTCGGTGAGAGGCCTCTTGAACCAATTATATACCGATTCAGTGATAATTCGTATCATAATTTTGTGGAAGAATGTGCTAAAGGTGCGGCATATGATTGTAAAGAGGCGTGGTTTCCAACAAGAGAAGATTTTCAATTTGATATGAATTATTATATGGATCCACAGGTAAATCAGCGATTGCGAATGGTATTTAAACCAGCTGGGCAACTTGATATTACAATGCTTAATGCAATGGCAGAGGTTTCTGGAAGTCCAGAATCCATGCGAAGTCATATTGTATCGATGAATCAAGGATATCGATGGGCCAGGATGGCAAAATCAGATCCGCGTAAAGTAGATCGAGATAAATTACAGTACCTACAAGAACGGTTAGTTGGAAATCATGAAGCACATCATTATCAAGCTTTTGAACGAGAACTTGATTATGGCAAGACTGAATGGGAAGAACATGGCGCCACTGCGGTAACCCTGGCTTATGATGAAGCTAATTTTGATCCTTTACTTTCATTAATTTCTAGGTATTTTGTGGGTGAACCTATGTTTGAGGGTGATATCTGCGATGAGAAGTTGTTTAAGCTTATGGATGATGTTCTAAGTAGTGCTCAAAGTAGATTCCGAGTCACTCAACATGATGATAAAAACATAGCGGTTTTAAGCTTGTTACAGTTAAATCAAGCAGAAATATCTTTGATAGGGAAAGACATTTTAAAGCAAACTTATGGAAAACCCTACGAAGACGTCTTTGGGCAATATCAATCTGTTATGTGATATACACGAGCCGACCCTTAAATAGATTTCTCAAAAAACATGTAATTAAATCAATTGTTATTGAAATTTTTATTTTAGTCATTGTATTTAATTCATTTAATGCCTAATTTCTTTGAATATAATGGATTATCAGGTTCCAACTTAAAAGCAGTCTCAAACTCTTTATCAGCTAAATCATCCTGCTTCAAAAACTCCAATAAAATACCTAGATTATAATGTGCATCTGCATAATCCTTATCAATCCTTATAGCATCATTAAACTCAAGTAATGCCAAATCAATCTCTCCTATTCTACCATAAACTGTAGCCAAATCATTACGAGCTTTTGCATATCTTGGACTAATTCTAATTGCTTCCTTAAAACTATCAATAGCTTTTTCTTCCATCTTTATTTCCACATACACTAAACCTAATTTATCAAAGGTTTTATGATATTTATTTATTTTAATTGATTTTTCCAATGTTTTGATAGATTTATTGTACAATCCTAATTTTGCATATGCAACTCCTAAATTTGCTAGCGCTCTAAAATTATCTGGTTGTAATTTAACTGATTTTTCAAATTCCACCAAAGCCTTTTCCGTATCTCCAGCCCTTTCATATGTAAAACCCAAATTATCATGGGCCCTGCTATTATTTGGATTGCTTGCAACAGTTTTGCTCCATAGCGTTAAATTATCCCTCCATTCATTATTTCTTTTTACCGTTGAGAAAACATAAAAACTTAGCAATAAAATAATAAAAACTACAACACTATACTTTATAATATTCTTACTTTTAAATTTATAATTAAATAATGTAATTAATAAATAAGATAATAATAATGAAAAAGCAATTGACGGAACATACAAATACCTTTCAGCCATAAAAACTTGTAAAGGTAATATGTTAGAGAATGGAATCAATGCAATAAAAAACCAAAAAACAGAAAAAAACAAAATTCTATTCTTATTATATCTTAATGTAAAAAAGAAAATTGTAATCAAAATTAATACAGAAAAAAGAACTTTAAAATCAAATAAAGAAACTGCTGGAGAAATTTCATGAAATAATGTCAGATTTATTGGAACTATCAATAAATAAATATAGTAAACATAAACTTTTAGCATTGTAAGCATTGTTAAAAAGAAGTTTCCTGCAAGATATTCTTCAATACGACCTCTGAATCCAACAATAATGAATCTTACAATAATAAAAAATAAAGCAACAACAAAAAAAGGGATATATTTTTTAATATTGTTTTTAATTAATTTTTTATTGAAACTTTCTCTATTGAAACAAAACTCATACAAAATAATAATTAATGGCAATACAATAGCTTCTTCTGACGAGAAAACCGCAAGTAAATAAATTAACAATGACGACAATAAATATTTATTTTTTAAAACATTAATTTTATTTGATGAATCTTTAATATTGTTTGAAAATTTGATATAAAAATAAAATGATAATAACATAAAAAATATACCCAATAAGTCAAAGCCAGCTGTTATGTTTGTAACCCTACCAGTATGTATTGGATGAACAGCAAATATCAAAGCAGAAATTAAAGCAATATTTCTTCTATTAACAATTTCATAAATAATTAAAAAAACTAATATTGAGATAATTGTGTGCAAAAAAATACTGTTAAAATGATACAGAAACTCATTCTTTCCAGCCATTGCATAGATAAAAGTGTAATGCAAACTCCTTAAAGGCCTGTATAATCCATCAGTATCCTGTTTAAAAAACAAAGGCAAATTAGAAAAAGACCTTATATCTTGATTATCTAAAATGAAAACATGATCATCCCATACAAACTCATTCTTAAAAACATTAAAATAAGAAACTAAAGATAAAAGAATAATTAATATTATTGGAATTATAGTTTTATTCTTGTTCATAAAATTGTTGTTTAGATTATAAATATTAAAATCTTTGTAATAATTAGTTACTCTCATCATTCAAAAATATTAAATACTAGTAATTAAATAAGTTTAATAAAACTATAAGAGGTGCAACTAAATGTTCAACAAAAAAGCCCAGCTCGGAATTATAGAATTTAAGTTTGCTATTATCGGTTTAATCTTGGGAATAATATTGACACTAGCAGTAGTCTACATGGCAAACAACGGCATATTAATCCCATTTAAATTGGGTTTTGTTTGTTCAAATGTATGAGTTCACCCAAATTATGGTCAATAAATTAAAATCAGCCTTCTACGAGTTTTTTTGTTTCTCTATCAATGTACGTTAATGCCCTTAGAAAATGAATTATTTCAGCTGTTATTTTTTTTACTTCCACCCAATTTTCCCTTCTTAGTTCGTCCTTTAAACGATTTGCAGTAGCTATTAAAATCCGACCCTCAAGTCTCCCCATATTCTGAACATGCTCTTTAATTTCCGATTGTATTTTAGGTGGGTAATAATGTATTATATCATTTACAGCATCTTTAAGCTTATCAACCGATACCGTCCATTGTTCTCTTAACTCAAATCTTCTTAGTTGTCTAAATTCATCAGTTACCTCCTTTTTGTTTTGATGTCCTTCATCTTCCTTCATTTTTTTAGCTATATAAAACCATCTTAAAAAAAATTTTAATTCTCTATCTAAGATATTCAAAACTTTTTGTACTTGTTTTTGTCTTGTAGCAACCATTTATTCCACCTCCAATAATTATTAACCAACATAACTAAGTTTTTTCTTCTCACTTAGTTGCATGGCTTTCTGGCTTTCTGTTAATAAACCTTTTAATTTGCTCTCAAATTTCTCTGCTTGAACTAATAAAGGCTTGTAATCAACCCCTAATCCTAAATATTTATCCAAAACCTCAATAACCTTTGCAGCTGCCTTGCTGTCTGGCAAATTTGTATGCGTCTCAGCAAAAACACAGCTTACAGGAATTTTCTCTGCCCTCAATAGAACTGCTCCTGTAACTCCAATAATAATCCCTTCCTTTAAAGGATCAACTTTTATTTTATTGAATTTACTTTTATTTTTATCGTTATTGGAATAAAAAAATACCCTTGATGTTACTGTCTCATCGCTGCTTCCAACACCTTCCAAGCAAATAATTTCTTTTATATCCAGCTGCTTGCTTAGCTCTATAACAGTATCAGAAAGCTTCCATTCCATACCAGAAGAAGCAGTAATAGCATGCAACAAAACAAGATTATATTTTTTGTTGTAAAATATGCCTAAAGGCTCTACAACCTTGCCTTCATGTATTGCAACAGTAGCAGGCATCTCATCAAAAACTATCTTACCAATCTGCTCAAACTTTAAGTGCTCCAACAAGAACTCGGAAGCTATTGTTCCCACTAAACCAAAACCTGGAAAGCCCTCTATTAACCTGCAGTTTTTCGGTTTTTTTGTAAGCTTTATTTGCATTTTTATCTTCTTACTTTTTCCTTAGCTGAACTAAAGAAACCTTTTCTTTTCAATAATTCTAATTTCCTTCTTTTTTCTAGTTCATGTTCTTTTGAGTATTGTGATTGTTCTACAGCTTGCTGTTGCTTTTTTTCCTCTTTGACTCTATTTGCTATGTCCCTCCATTTTGCCTCAATACCACCCCTGGTATTCCTAGCTAAACGTCTTAGTGCATCAGAAGTTCCCATTGATGTTGACGCATCAAATTCTAATTTAGATAAACTTCTGGCCAGCATTCCAATTTTTGGCAAAAGTTTAGAGCTTTCTTCTGGTTTTTTCAAAACTTCCTCAGAAATTTCTTTTACAATAACCGGAGAATGTGAGACAATTTTAGCTGCTAATAGTTTCATGTAAGCTTGCATCAGGAAATAATATCTTAGAACTTTTTCTTGATGTTCTGGCTTATCCAGATCCTTTTTGCGAAGATATTTCATAATTGCTTCATTAAATTCCTTAAAAGCATCCTTAAAGCCAACATACAACTGTTTTGGCTTTTCCTGACTTGCAATTGTTCTAGGGTCCATTAATCAAATCCTCATTAATGATTTATATAAATCTTTTGATTTATTCATATCTATGGTCTGAAAATAAAAAGATTTAAATATACTTAATAGGAAATAATGATTATTGTAAAAAAGAGGTAAATATGAAATCATACTCACTATCGTTCGTAGTTTTCATTTTGAAAATTTATAAAAAAGAGGTTAGTTCAAAATGAAACTAATGATTACTATTATAGGAGTTCTAATAATATTAGCTGGTGTGTTGCCTTTTCTCTCCAACTTTGGAATTTTACCAGCGGCTGTGCCAGTAGAAAAACCAGGCTACCAGTTCATAATAATAGCAGTAGGAATTATTGGTCTTTTATACGGCGTTTTAAACAGCTATCTATTTGGTACTGAAAAAATTGTAACAATAGCCTTAGGTTTATTAACAATTCTTGGAGGAATTTTACCATTCATCCAGAACTTCGTTCCAGCATTAATACCCACCTCAGGCCTATTATACTCAGGATTAATTGTTGTTATAGGTGTTATTGGTATGATTTACGGGTTTATTGCTTTGGGATAGTCTTACTTTTTTATTCTCTCAAACAAATCCCAAAACTCAATCAATACTTTTGGACTGAACCTATATTTTGAATTTTCCATTTCACTTATCAATCCTTTTATTTCTATTGCATTAATTAAGTTATCTTTATATGCCATTATTAAAACCCTTAAAGTTCCTATTGGCTTGATTCCAAAGGCCTTTGCAGCTTCTCTTGCAGATATTTCATCTATAATAGCCCCTTTTTTATTCAATTGCAGAGCTAAAGCAATAGTTTCTGCTTCTCCTGTATCAATACCATAAATAACGGCAATTTTTTTAGCCTTGCCTATAATTTTTTCAGTAAGATTAACAATCTTGATATCTTTATTATCAATATATTCTTTTATTATGAATGCATCGTTAGAATTTTTCTTTATCCCATTTATTACAACTTCTTGATAAACTCCATTTGTTATTTCAATATAACCATAAATCTTTTTTAGAATGTCTATTTTATTTAATTTACCAAATATAATTAAAGGAGAAGCGTTTATAATCAAATCAAACCCTCAAAATCTTCTTTTAGCTCCTTTACACCATAATGAAAATCTATGCCTTTTTGAACTAAAATATCCATAAATCGAGTTAATGGAATATTAGCTATCTTAGCAGCTTTCCAAGCAGTTGCCTCATTATTCCTAAACTTTTCTAATGCAATATCTAATTTTTTCTCTTTTATGCCTTTATCTATCACTTCCCTTAGAACATTAGATTTACTTTTTTTCTCTAACTTTGATATTTTTTCTATTTCAATTAAATCTGGTTTATCAACCCTCACAGATACGGTTTCTGCCATATTCATCATTGTATACAAGTGTGGTAACTTGTATATAAACTTTTTGTTATAGAGTTTGTCGAATAAATAAAGCCAAGTATTGCATATTAAGGGGAGGTGGGTGGGAAAAATTACCTAAAATCTGCAATCAAAATGGTGCGTGTTGTTCATAGCATATTATTTAAAAAGAGAATCACGATAGCCCATTTTGACTTCAGTTCCGCTCTGGCAATACTTGGCTTAGTATTAAATTAATCGACAAACTCGTTATTGAATCCATTATCCAATTTAACTACCCCAATATTAATACTTGAATATTTATTTCCTATTATATAATAGTAACACTATAGAAAGGTTTATATAGCAAAAGATATTTCTCAATGAACAGTTTATATAAAATTTATAATTTAGAAATTGGAGGAATCTTAAAAATGGATCTTACAGATATATTAAACAGCGCTAAGAAAACTGTTAATTTTGTTCCTAATCAGGTTGATAAAGTAGTCAATTCTACTGTTAATTGGGGAATGAGTCGTTCTGCTCAAACTAAGAATAGAATTAGGAAATTCGTTCCAGATAAAATTATTGATGGATTAAAAACTGCTGGTTCTAAGACTAGACGTACAATTGATTATGTTGTTGGTTATGGATCACTCCCAGCTGGTGTCGCTATACTTTACGGTATTGAAAAAATACCAGGTGTTGCAATGCAAAAACCCGTTTTTGATTTTTACCAAAACAATACTGATTGGGTAGTCGGTCTTACAGCAGGTATACTCACATCAATAGGTGTTGGAGCATATGCCTTAATACCTCAGGTAAGAACTGCTGTGGGAACAGCTTATGACAGACTAATTGAGACTGCTCGTGCTAGTCCTGTACCTGTTGCTATTAGTGCTCTTGCTTTGCTTGCTGCCTTAGGCGGTGGAATTTATTTTGGAGTTACTAGTAAACCTTCTGATACAGAAGAAGAACCAATTAAGGTTGAAGCTCCTGTTGATATAACAGCAACACTGACTCCTACACCAACAGCTACAATAGTTCCAACACCAACTCAAGTACCTCCTACTGAAGCTCCAACACAAGTTCCAGGTGTAGTAGCACCAACTCAAGCTCCAACACCAACACCACCTTATACTCCAACACCAAAACCATTACCTACAGAAACACCAGTTCCAACACCAACACCACCTTATACTCCAACACCAAAACCATTACCTACAGAAACACCAGTTCCAATACCAACTCAAGCTCCAACACCAACACCACCTTATACTCCAACACCAAAACCAACATCAACTCCAGTTCCTACAGCAACACCAAAACCAACACCTGAGGTTTACAATCCTGCAACTCCTAAAGTATTATATGATGGCTGCACAGATAAAGATGCAACTAAAGATAGACCATCAACACCTTATTATTCAACTAAACCAAAAGATAGAGTCATAGAAGTGACTAGGGGTTTGCTCCAAGATATTAGATCAGCAACGAACGCTACTGATGACCAGTTCTCTAAACTGGAGTTTACACTTAATCAAGCTGAAATGGAAGGAAATTCACCTTTTATTTTCTTTGCACCTAATGTTATAAAAGATTGCACAGATATGGGAGTCTTTGCTCTAGATCCTAAACGAAAAGTAATCAGTGGTTTATATCTTGAACTTTCAAAAGGTGCTGCTAATAAATTAGCACCTAATTATGGTATGCCAACTCCCTTAGATAATCTAACTAATTAATTTTTGAGGTGCATTATGAATAAATCTATCCTTTTTTTGTTTTTGGTATTTAACTTCTTATTTATTTTAATTTCTCCTATTGCTTATGCACAATTTGGTACAGAAGGAGGTGGTTTCTCTCCTGACGATCCAACTCCCTCAACAGAAGGAGGAGGTTTCTCTCCGCCAGATGATGATGACGATGATGACACTCCTTCAACTATAGGAGAAGGCTTCTCTCCGCCTCCTGAGGATCCAGTTCCTCCAACAGAAGGAGAAGGTTTTTCTCCACCAACTGAAGAAATTCCTATCCAGGGACCTGGTTTCAGTCCTACTAACCAACCCCCAGAAGTTATATCTATATCAGTAATCCCATCAAAACCATCAACATTGGATTTTTTAACAATAACTGTTTTTGCAAAAGATGATAAAGAAGTAAGTAAAATAGAATTAATACCTGAAAATGTAATTAAGGCTGTTGAAACAAAACTTACCCTTGCTTGTCCATCTGGTAATGGTGGAACGTGTGAGGTTCAATTCTCACCCATTCCCGATCTACCTCATTTAGGAATTTGGGCTCCAAGGAATGCTGGAGACCAATTTTCTTTTACCGCAGTTGCAACTGACTCCGATGGCGAGAAATCAGCAGAATTTAAGGTAGGTCCTTTTACAGTAATAAGAATTGATGATGACGATGATGACGAATTTGAGCCTTCAGGTCCATCCGGTGCTCCATCTCCAGGTGCTCCATCTCCAGATCAACCTCCTGTAATTATTAACAACCCTCCAACAATTACCTCAACACCAATAACATCCGCAACCGAAGATATATTATATACATATGATGTTGATGCTACTGACCCAAATAATGATCAATTAACTTTTTCATTACCGCAAGGACCTAGCGGCATGACCATTGGAACAAGCACCGGATTGATACAATGGATCCCTACAAATAACCAAGTAGGAAATATTTTAGTAACTGTTAAAGTTCGAGATCCAGTCGGTTTATCAGATACACAACAATTTACTATCTCGGTAGCAGCTGTAAATGATGCGCCAACATTAAGCATCCCAGATCAAAATGTAAATGAAGATGCTGGTTTTTTAGATAATTTAGTTGATTTATTTAGCTTTGCTTTTGATGAAGAAACCTCTTTAGTAAATTTAATTTTTTCAATTATAACCCAATCTAATACCAATATTGTGGCTTGCAGCTTAGACTCAAATAGATTTATAGATTGCAGAACAAAACAAGATAAAAATGGATTTTCTGATGTAACTGTAAGAGTTCAAGATGATGTCAGTCCGAGTCTATCAACAGATGATACTTTCAGAGTTAATGTAGGCAACGTTAATGATGGTCCAAGTGTCCAAATCATAAAGCCTCAAAGCACATTTTTAGAGAATGAGGTATTTGATTTCGAAGCCCAAGCGACCGACATTGACTTTGATGCACTTACATATACTATAGATTTTGGCGACGGAACCACTGAAACAGGTACTGTTGGTAATAATAATTTAGTCACGACAAAACATTCTTACCCATCCCAAGGGATATTTACATTGACTATAACAGTAACCGATGGTGTTTTATCAGACACAGATACAGTAATAATTACAATAGTTCCTTTTACAGTCAAAATAATTACCGATAAAGAACGGGATAAATTCCCGCAGAGAGTTAATTTTGATGTAAATCTCAACGGTGGTAAAGAGCCTTTTACGTTTGAGTGGGATTTTACTGAAGACGGAATAACTGATTCCACTCTAAGGAAACCAACTGCTTTATTTAGTGAAGGTACCTTCACCGTTTTGGTTAGGGTAACAGATTCGGATGGTGATATTTCCACAGATACCGTAACTCTTAAGGTAACTAAAATAGAATCTATGCCCAGAAAAATTGCACATATAAACTCTATTAGATTCGAGAATGAATTTGTTGAAGCAGGAGATAATCTTGATATATTCATAAATTTTGAAAATAAGGGTAACTTTCATATTAGGGATGCAAGGTTAACTGCTATAATACAAGATTTAGGCATTAGGAGCAGAACAGTTAAAGCAGTTGTGGATAAAAATAAGCAAGCCTCAAAATTTTTAACACTTGAAATTCCAGATTACGCACAACCAGGGATTTATTATGTGATGATTGTTATAGATCTAGACGGTGATAGAAGAATTAAATTTAGACCAATAGAAATAATTTAGTAAAACAATTTTAAGGAATTCTTTATCTGGTCTCTGATTTGTAATAAATACTCTAGATTAATTATGGTAATAGGGTTTATTGGTATGATTTATGGTTTTATAGCTTTGGGTTAGAAAAAGATATATATCTTAAAATTTTTAATTCTTGCACTTATTGTTATTCATTTAATTCTTTTTATATGGTCTCTTCAAATGCGTGTCCATTTATTTTTTCTAGGTCTATTGATCTGTCGACCAGTTCTTATCGATCTTCTGGTATTTCGTTGCCCCGTTCTTCTATGACCACCTCTTCGTCTATCTGGTGTTTCTGGTTCTCCACGTAACTCGGTATCTATTATTCTTTCCCCTCTAGCTTCCTTTTCCTCAAGAACTCCAGGAACACCTGTTTCAGCTGGTTGAGGAAATCGTTGTTGACGTCCTGGAACAGTTCCTCGTGGTGGATAAGATAAAAGTCCTTCTTCCATTGATAGTTCTCTCATATCCCAAGCTTTTTGTTTTTCCAAGGCAGCCCTTTCCCTAGCTTTTGCAGTTGCTATTACTTTGTCATATTCCTGTTCTAGATATCGAAGTGCTGATGCTTTATCTGCTTGCTGCCTTGCAATCCTATTCATTTCAGGTCGATATCGTACTCTAGCACTCTTTCTACCCTCTGTAGGCCTGAGTCCTTGCTGTTTCCTATTATCAATAGCTCTTTTTCTCCTCCTTGCTTCAACCTCTGGAGTTGATTTTAGTGGTGCTTCTTGTACATCCCTTGCATGCCGTTGATACATCTCTGCACGTTCTTGGGCAGCTTTTACTTCATTTGCCTTTTTTAGAGCGTCGAGTGCACGCACTCTTCCTGCATTTAATTCAGCCGCTTTCTTTTGCTTCTCCTCTTCTTCATCTAATAGTTTATATGTTTCTTTCAAGAGGTTATCTACCTCTTTATCATCAGCCACTACTGCCCTAGTATCTTTTAATATAATATCTACATATTTGATAACTTCTTCCCATTTAACCTCTTTTTTCCCTTTTTTAAGTAATTTACCCAATTCTTCCACAGTTGTAACCAACCATTCTGCTTCCCATACCTTCAATGATGGAATTATTTTTCGAATTTTTTCTTTGATATCAGGTCTGGTTGTACGTAAGTCAATGACCTTCATTAATTTATCTTTTAGTTTTTCAACGCTAGCAGTCCATTGTTCTCTACTCTCAATCCTTTCTAATTTCCTCAGAAGTTTTTGTGCATCTCTGAGTTTTCGCTTTGGACTTATATTTGATTTAGCTACATCTCTTAAATCATTTAGAATATCATATGCTCGAAGAAACCAATTAAACTGTTTTTTTACAAACCTTTCAGCTCCTTTTACAAGCTTTTCTGCATCCATAATCTCTTCAGGACTAGGTGGTGTTGGACCACCAGGAGGAACAGTTGGAGCAGTTCCAGGAGGCTCCTCTGGAGGAATACTTTCTAATAATTTATCTATCATATTTATTATTTCATTTGATTGCCGCTCTATTTCATCCTGCACAGGCTTAAATTTTTGTTTTGTCAAATCAGATTCTTCCTTTCTGATTAATATGCTTTTGTGGACTTTTATTAGCTTATTGTACATCTCAGTTGCATCATCCCTTGTTAAATTACGCCTCTTCCTTTTATTCCCGGCCTTTTCTTGAACATCTCTTCTAAGCTCATTTAGTATCCTGATTTCCTCATCAATTCTTGCAGGGTCATCCTTAATTAGTATCGCTTTTCTCCTCTCAATATTAATATCTTGCTCGATTAATTCATCTAATTTTGTTCGAAGACTATCAATTTCAGTAATTTTTTGTAATTGCTCATTTGTAAGATTATTAGATGCTTTTTTATCTTCAAGTTCTGCCCTTTTATTTTCTATAATCTCTTTTTGATCTGCATGTAACTTATGAACTATTGTATTTCTTAATTCCTTTTGTTTATCTTTGTCGCTTAATAATCTACTTAATAATAAATCTAGTTCTCTAATTATTTCTTGGATTATCGCATCATAGCGATTTTGAGTGTAATTGAAAGGATCAGCAGCCATTATCTTAACCTCCTTGCCCTGTTTAATTGCTCTTGGACTTGCACTAACTCCCTCAATAATCTTGCTAACTCTCTTATATGTTCAATTTCCGCGTATTCGTCTCTTTCTAATTCAGCATCTAGTTGATTTTGTATTGCACTTAACCTATCATTCAAACGTTCTGCTTCTCTCACACCCCTTTCATGACGTCTTTCTCTGTCTCTTTCTTCTGGTGTCCTATCTCTATCCCCGTCACCACCACCTCTAAACCTATCCCTAATCCATCCAGCTGCTCCACCAGCTCCAACACCACCACCCATACTACCTATCAGAACTACAACACCTACAATCAATGAAATAAATGCACCAACCTCTGCCCATTTTGCCAGTTCAATATACAAGGTATCCTCAAAACCTCTAAGCGTACCAACTAAAGCAAATGTAAAAATAGCCATTAGAATATATATAATACCTCTAAGAATTCTCTGCCATGTCTCATCCCCTTTTAAAACCATATGTGAAATGATAAGCCCAATAACAAAAGGCAAAATTCCAAAGGCAAAACCAATTACTTGAGCGTAAGTTTCAAATATAAAAATCATGAAACTTTTTGGAAGCATTACCGTTCCTATTATCGCAAATATAAACGCTATAGTGCCTCCAACCCTCATGTTTTGAGCAAAAGCCTTTGAAGCCCCCCAGTAAAAAATAGAAAAAACCAAAATGAAGAATATGAATTTTGAATAAAGTACAAATGTGTCAGGAGCAGTCTTTGACAATGCACCTAAATCCACAAAAAGAAATCTTGCTGTATCCTCTACAATATCTGGCAAAAAAGATTCTTCTTCAGCATAAACAATCCCAGAAAACAAGCTCATCATAACTAAAGAAATCAATAACAAAAACACCTTTTTTCTATTCATGATTAGCACCATAACTAATTAAGTTTAATTATTCCTTTAATTCATTTATAAACTTTTCCATAGAATAATTGCATTTTGCAGTTTTAAAACTATCAAATAGAGGTAAAAAATCATCATAGTTAGAGACATTAATTTCGTTTTAAAAATAATGAATAGATAGGCGAGGCCGAGCGTTATGGCAGAAAAGCGAAGGCGAGCACTAGATGTTGCGAGCGTTAGCGAGCGGATTTAAAATTCAATTTAAACATAAAATCAAATACTTGGCTGAGCGAAAGCGAAGCAGGATAAAACAAATTAAATAATGGTTTTTAATTAACCAGTCTTTAAGGCAATATTTAAATATAAGTTATACCAGAAGGTAATTAATTCAAAAATAAAAAGGTGATATAATAAATGTTCAAAAACAAAAAAGGCTTTCTGTTTGCAATGATGCACCCAGGTGTACTGTTTTTATTAGGTTTGATAATAGGTGCAGTTTTAGTGTATTATTTGGTATCAAAAGGAATAATTCCAACTGGCTTGCTTCCTTTTTAAATTTTTAATAAAAAAGGCGATAATTAAATGTTTAATAAAAAGGCATTTTTAATAAGTCCTGGAGACTTTTTCAAAGGCCTGATTATTGGGAATTATAATAGGCGCTGTTGTTATTTATTTAGGAATAAAAGGAATTATTCCAATACCCTTCTTATAAAATGGATATTACTAAGAAAGTTAAAGTTCCTAAATCTAGTAGCTTTGGTTTAGGAAATATTCTTGGCTTAATTTTTGTTTTAATAGGAATCTTACTCGTTCTCAATTTACAAAATTTTAATTTACCTATAGATCTAGGCAATTTTAATATTATTCTGCAGTATGGAGCAGCTGCTGGCAGCATTTTAGGAGGATTAGCAATGCTTTTTAAGAAACATGAATCAACTCCAGAAATAAAAACAAAATAGAAAGATTTATACAATGAAAATCATAGATACTAGAAAATCCGTGAGATGCGAGTGAGCTCGTTCTCTAGCGAACTCGCTCACAATTCACTGATTTTCGGTATCTACTGGAAATCTTCGATTTCCATTAGATTTTCAAGCATAAAGTTTTCTACCGAAAACTTTATATATGGGTACATATTATGGGTACCTATGTCAAGTATTAACATCTCGATAAAGAAAGAAGCATACGACTTTTTAAAGAATATAAAGACAAGGGATAAAAGTTTTTCAGATATAATTCTAAGCTTCAAAAAGGAACAAAATTATGTGATGAGATTTTTTGGCATTTTAAAGAACATTGATTGGAATGAAAAAGAAAAAAATATAAAAAATTTAAGAAGTTCTTTTAATAAAAAACTACAATGATCGGATTAGACACAAGTGCGATAGTAGATATATTTAAAGGAAATAAAGATATAAAACTATTTCTTGAAAACAATAAAGAGCCATTAGCAGTAAATATAATGAGTTATTTAGAATTATTTTTTGGTTTAAATCCTGAAGATCCTAAACATATAACAGAAGGAGAATATTATGATGAGTTTTTTAAGGGCTTATACAATATTAATTTAAGTAAGAATTCTTGTGAAGAAGCTTCAAAAATATTTTGGATATTAAAAAAAGAAGGGAAAGTTATTGATCAGTTCGATTGTGTAATTGCTGCACTATTTCTCACAAATGGTATTAATAAAATTCTTACTAGAAATCCCAAACATTTTGATAGAATTAAACATTTGAGTGTAATAAGTTACTAAAATTACTTAATCTCCACTTTCGTGCTTAAACTCTGCCCTGGAAGCCCTTTCTCAAAAATAACTCTTATTGCACCATTATTTCCATGGGCACTAGCAACCTTACCATTAATTTCCTTGCCTTTTGGACTTTTCCATATTACCTGCTTGCCTACTAAACCAGAAGCCTTTTCTCTATTAGAAATATCATTAAGATAAATAATGATATGATTTGTTTTTTGCCGCGTTCTCGATCTTCTGAAATTCTTAATAACTCCTTCCATAACTCCAAGGAAAGATAAGTAATTTAAAAAGATTATGATTTCATTACTTGATGCAAGAAAAAACTTTACTTAAAATAGCATTAATATTATCTCTATTGGGATTGTTAATCCTTTACCTAATATCCGATAATATTGAAATTAAAGAAAAAAACATTGAAAAGATTACATTAGACAACAAGGATGAATTTGTAAAGTTAAGGGGTATTGTAAATAAGGTAATAGACACTGAAAGAGTAACAATAATGGAGATCATGCAGCCGCAAGAAATAACTGTTGTTTTATTCAAAAATGAAAACAAAACAATGTCTATCCAAAAAGGAAATGAAGTTGAAATTTTTGGAAAAGTTGATGAATATGAAGGTAAGCTAGAAATAATTGCTGATAGGTTAAGGGTTGTAAGGTAAAATGTTCCTAGAATTTTTAATTGCAGCTATACTTGGAATATTAGCAGGAATTGTCACCGGCTTAATACCCGGAATCCATATAAACCTAGTAAGCTTATTAGTTGTTAGTTTATCAGTTTATCTGCTTGATATTTTTTCCCTGCCTTCTCTAGGAGTTTTTATCATATCAATGGCTATAACTCATACTTTCCTTGATGTTCTGCCTGCTATATTCCTAGGAGCTCCAGATGCAGATACAGCTTTAGGTGTTTTACCAGGTCATAAATTATTAATGAAAGGAATGGGATATGAAGCAGTTAAATTAACAGTAATTGGATCATTATTCAGCTTAATTTTAGCATTAATTTTGTTCCCATTATTTATTATTATTGTTCCAAATATTTACGAAAAAATACAACCATTAATCGGATATATTTTACTATTAATTGTAATTTATATGATTTTAATTGAAAAGAAAATTGATGGAAAATTTTGGGCTTTTGTTGTTTTCTCAATGGCAGGAATCCTAGGAATTTTGGTTTTAACAATGCCAAATCTTAAACAACCACTATTCCCATTATTATCCGGATTATTCGGTGTAAGCATGCTAATTGTAAGCTTATCAAACCAAGTTGAAATACCGAAGCAAAGAATAACCGACACTATTAAAATATCAAAATTTGAAAATTTTAGGGCGTTAATTGCAGGAACTTTCTCCGGCAGCTTTGTCAGTTTTTTCCCTGGTTTAGGACCAGCACAAGCTGCTATTCTTGGCAGCAATTTAATGGGCAGCTTAGGTACATATACTTTTCTTATATTAATAGGAAGCATTAACACCGTAAACATGGCAGTTTCCTTAGTTTCATTGTATACGATAAACAAAGCAAGAAATGGAGCAGTTTTAGCAATTCGCGAGCTTCTGACATCAATAGATCTAAACACCTTAATCCTATTCCTGGCAACAATTTTATTTGCAGGAGGAATTGCAGTATTTTTAGCCTTATTTTTAACAAGAATATTCGTAAAAATAATAGACAAGGTTAATTATTCAATGCTTTGTGTTTCTGTCATATCATTAATAACAATCTTAGTGTTTTACTTCTCTTCTTGGATGGGAATATTAATATTAATCATATCAACTGCTATTGGCATTGTTCCTAATATTGTAAATGTAAAAAGAAGCCATTCAATGGGCTGTTTAATGCTGCCTGTTATTTTGTTTTTTGTGCTTTAGAACTCTAAACTTCATAGAATTAATTAAATGAAATTAAAATTTTGAGAAAGATCTACAGCATACACCTTAAGTTAGCCTCTTTGTCTTGCCTTCTTTAAAGTCCTTATCAGCTTCTTCCAAAGATTCTATATCCTCTTCTGTTAGAATTGTATCTACATCTGCTATATGATTTTTAATGTAATCTAATTCTGATTTAATATCGTCCAATTTCTGCATAATTATTTTTGATTCTTCTACCATAATGAATTAAAGACTCTTTGGATTTATATATCTTTCGTCAGTTTGAACTTAAAATTTTCCCTTACATACTGTGGATAGTATTGGTTGTTTAATGCTGCCTGTTATTTTGTTTTTCATACTATAGTAGGCTTAAACGAGGTTGGTGCGAAAATAACAAAATAAGATTAAAGCTTTAACTCTAAGTAACGTCTTAATGTTGTGTTTTAATCCAAGTAAACAAGTTACAATATTTCTATGATGTGGTTTTCTGCATCTTATCTTC
>JADFLA010000024.1 GCA_022564635.1 Nanobdellota archaeon
GAAGGCGTAGACGCTTACATCCCAAGCAGAGCTCAAGCGCAAAAATTTGAGGGCAAAGAGCAGACCTTAAACCATGATAATTATGAGTACGATGGGAATAAGGATGAGATTATCTATAAGGGTAAACTCTTTAGGTACTCAGGATCTTATTTTAGGAAGAATACCGACAGGAAGATTTTGATATACAAAACTAGTGATGGAAAGAAAAAAGATGTTCCTGAGTTCTTCAGGGAAAGATTAAGAATGAAAGAGAAGATGGAAACAAAAGAAGGAAAGTTAGTTTATCAGCTGAGGAAGATTACTGCGGAGCCTGTTTTTGGCAATATAAAAGAAAATCTGGGCTTCAGGGAATTACTATTGAGGGGGCTTGAAAAGGTTAAAATTGAACTCAATTTGGTTTGTATAGCTCATAACTTACAAAAGATATGGAAAATGTCAGCAGCTAGAGGCTGCTAAAGGAATTTCTTTTTTATCATATGGTGTCAGGAAATAATTGTGACCCAGCCTGAAATGTTACATGTTCGTGAGTGTCGCTTCTACATTATTATTTTACGTGTGTGCAGAATAGAGTTATGACTGGGAGAAATAAAAGGAATAAAACTAGTTTTGATTTAGTTATTTTAGAATACCTTCTGATTTATATTTTGCAACTAAGAAATATTTACAAAAAATTGACTTACAGCATGAAGGGGACATTTCTACGACGAACGAGGGGTGGGGCTATCGGACAATCGAAACAAAAACTTTAAAAAGAAAATATAGCTATGGGTAAATTGGTTATGACAAATTTAATCGAAGTTAAGGAATGTATCACTAATTTATTGAAAGGGTATAATGACCTTCCAAACAAAGGAAAAGAATCTGAGAAAAAGACTGAAGAGTATATACGGCCACTTTTCGAGAAACTAGGTTGGGACTGGCTAAGTAGCGAGGTTACCCCTCAAAAGAAAGTTAAGAGTGCATTGAGGACTACAAGAGTCGACTACTCATTTAAGAAAAAGGGAGAATTGCACCCCTCTTTTTATTTGGAAGCAAAGCGATTTTCTGATAAATTAACAAATCCAGAGCATGTTAAGCAAGCTCTTGATTATGGAAAAAACAGTGGTAATCGTTGGGTCATATTGACTAATTTCACAAAATGGATGGTTTTTAATTCCGACTATTTTGATGAGCCGGGACACGCTGGATTGTTTGAATTTGAATTGAATGAGTGTTTAAATAACCAAGAATGTATGTCTTGGCTTTTATTATTTTCCAGAGACCAAAATTCTTCTGCAATCGACGATTATGCAAAAAAACACAAGAAATGGAAAGAGAGCGAAGATATTGAAGAATTGTTGACAAAACACTTAATGGAATCAAGGAAGACGTTAGCTAACGCCATCAAGGAGCAAAATCTTCCTAAATTTGATACTGGACAAGACATGGAAGAAGCTATCGATTCCTGCGTCCAAAATATTTTAGACAGAATTATATTTTGCAGAATGCTGGAAGATAATGGAGGAGACACTGAGAGAAGGCTCCAGAATGTGTTGGAACGCTGGGAAAATGGCGATCAAAGGATACAGTTCTACAAAGACTTCCTTTGCCCATTTTTTGCAAAAATGCATGAAAAGTATGATAGTACAATATTTGATCAGGATAGGATAGATAGACTATCGATTAAGAATGAGGATTTTATTCCAGTATTAAAGTCATTTTATGTTCACTCAAAAACAAAGCTAAGATACAGATTTGATGTTATAAAAACAGATATTCTTGGTCATGCGTATGAAAACTACCTATCCTACAAAATAACTTCCAAGAAAAAAGGGCTCGTTGAAGAACAATTCAAGAGAAAGCAAAGCGGCATATATTATACTCCAGAATTCCTTGTTGATTTTCTAGTGCGTTCTACGCTAGGCAAAAGACTGGAAAAATGCAAAGCCCCTTCAGAAGCTTTAAAAATTCGTGTTCTCGACCCTGCTTGCGGCTCTGGAACATTCCTTGTGATGGCATTTGCAGAATTCAAGGCTTGGTTTCATGAGTATGAAAAAAGGAATAATCATTCAGATAGTGAATCACAAACACATTTAGATTCTGAAAGCGAAACAGGGATTTCTAATTTCTTGGATAAGGTACTGGAGAATTGCCTTTATGGAATTGATTTAGATCCAAGGGCAGTCAGATTAGCGCGCTTAAATCTTTTTCTTCGTTCAGTGGAATCACCAAAACAATTGGCAAGATTGAACATCCTTGAGAGGAATTCCCTAATTTGGGATAATGATGACCCAACTGCGTTTAAAATTGAAAGAGATTTTCCATTGATTGCTGAAGCTAACGGTTTCGATGTTGTAATAGGAAATCCCCCATGGGAAAAATGGAAACCAAACTCACAGGAGTTCTTCGAGCCATACGATCCTGGATTTAACAAGCTGACTGCACAGGAAGCCAAGAAAAGGATTGTCGAGCTTCTTAGGACAAGACATTTCTTAAAAAAGCAGTGGAATGATTATCAAGAGCACTATGAAATGTATTCGTCAATTTTCAGGGATAATTACAAATGGCAGAGTTCAAATGTAAATGGTAAGATGGTTTCAGGCGATTTGGATTTGTATAAGATATTTACAGAACGGGCGCATATGTTGATAAAAAATGGCGGTGTGGTAGGTTTTGTCGTTCCGAGCGGAATCTATACGGATTTAGGCGCAAAAGGTCTGAGGACACTTCTATTTGAGCACTCAAGCATAAAGGCTCTTTATTCTTTTGAGAACAAGAGACATTCAATATTCCCCGATGTTCATGCAAGTTTCAAACCAGTTCTTCTTGTCTTCGAGAAAGGGCAAAAAACCAAATCCTTCCCATGCGCATTTTTTCTGCATTCAGCTGACGACCTGGAAAAAGCAATCAAGAATCCAACAACCATTGATATTAATTTTGTGAAAAAATCATCCCCTTCATCATGGAGCGTTCTTGAGATAAAATCAACGAAGGATTACGAAATTGTAAAAAAATTACTGAAGCATCCAACACTTGGAGAGAAAATATATGGAACATGGAATATTAATATATCAAGAGGTTTTGATATGACAAATGACAGCAACCTTTTCCAAAATGGAAAGCTTGTTGGAGTTCCAATGCTTGAAGGAAAGAACATTCATCAATTTACACATAAATTTATTAAAGCTCCAATTCCGCGATATAAAGTATATGAAAAAGATATTGAAACTAATCTTAAACCAGATAAAATTTATCATAAAAACTATTGGATGGCATATAGGTTAATTGGGCGTTCAACTGATAGCAGGACTCTTATTTCAACTATTGTCCCGCCGGAGTATGTATGTGGAAATTCTATAGCAATTATTCGCTTAAATAATCTTAAAGAACTTTGTTTTTTGACTGGGATTATTAATAGCTTTGTAATTGATTACTTTATTCGACATAAAGTAAGCGCAAATGTGAATATGTTTTATTTCCTAGAAACTCCTGTTCCAAGGATTTCATCAGGCAAGGAATTTGATTCGATAGTCAGAAAAGTAGTGCAGCTTGTCTGCACGACAGATGAATTCTCGGATTTGAAGAAAGAAACAGAAGTTGAGCATCCTTTAACAAGCGAAGCTGACAGAAATTTAGCACGCGCTCAGCTTGATGCAACGGTTGCACATCTTTATGGAATAAATAAAAATGAAATGAAATTTATTTTACAGCAATTTCCCATAGTCGACCAAAAACAAAAAGAGCTGATTTTGAATCAGTTTGGTTAATCATTTTTTCTAATTGCGTCAATTCCAGGAATATCGGTTTTCCAAATCCCACAATTTTCCTTTTTTTGTTGCGAAAGACATCGCTTTCAAGCCATATCACATGGAAATGTAAAGTTTGATGCCGTAAGTAGTTTTGATGAATTGAGAAATAAGATTGAATTGTTATAATCAAAATGAAATTCAATTGTTCAAAATGCAACTCCTCTTTTTGCCATCGCTAAAAACCAAAAAAGACCTGCTACAATTGCGCCTACAACGGCATTTGTTATTATATGGCCTATTGAAGTTGGAGGTAAGGCGCTAAAGATGTAATATTCTAAGAAAGCTTCTATAAATTGTCCTGAAAATAGTTTGTCAAATGTTTTGAATAATGTAATAAGTCCTCCTCCAAATAAATACATAGACACAAATCCTACTCCACTTAACAAAACACCAAGGATATATTTTGGTGTTCCTATTAATATTCCCATTTTACTCAAAGAAACACTATTTTATTTATAAAACTCATGCGTGAATGTCCAGTGGGAATAAATTTGAATTTCTCAGTTATAGAGCCTGTAAGGCTAAAATTTTAGAGAATTAGAATGTCCAGTGCTTTTATATCTTTTCTACTCATACTCAATCGTCGCAGGAGGTTTCTGACTTACATCATACAAAACCCTATTAACTCCCTTAACCTCATTCAATATCCTGGAAGAAATCTTTTCTAATAAATCATGTGGCAATCTTGACCAATCTGCAGTCATTGCATCTTTGCTAGTAACAGCTCTTAGACTAATAATATATTCATAAGTTCTTGCATCTCCTTTGACTCCAACTGTTTTTACAGGTATTAAGGCAGCTAAAGCCTGCCATACCCTATCATAATAACCAGATTTCTTGAGTTCTTCAATAAAAATATAATCTGCATTCCTTAAAATCTCTAATCTTTCTTCTGTAACATCTCCTAAAATCCTGATAGCCAATCCCGGTCCTGGAAATGGATGTCTAAATACTATCTCTTTAGGAATTTTAAGTCCTTTACCTAGTTCCCTAACCTCATCTTTATAAAATTCTCTTAATGGTTCAATAACTTTAAGCTTCATTTTTCTAGGTAAAGCAACATTATGATGGCTTTTAATCCTGTCAGCTTGCTTGCTTGGTTTTCCCGTCTCAATCCTGTCAGGATATATAGTCCCCTGGCCTAAAAACCTTATTTTTGGATTTTTCCTTTCTAACTCGTTTACCTTATTTTCAAAAACCTCAATAAAAGTATGGGCAATAATCTTTCTTTTTTGTTCAGGATCAACAACATTTTTTAACCTATCCAAAAACAACTTAGAAGCATCAACAAAGTAAACCTTTTTAAATTTAAATTTTTTAAAAGATTTCTTAACTTCTAATAATTCACCTTTTCTTATCAAGCCATGATCAATAAAAACACAATAAATTTTATCTTTAATTGCTTCATGTATTAAAAAAGAAGCAACTGAACTGTCAACACCGCCAGAAACTCCCATAATGACATAGTCATCCTTAACCTTGTCTTTTATTTCTTTTATTAATTTATTTTTCAAGTCCTTAATAAACCAATCTTTCTTAGCCTTGCAAATATCAAAAACAAAGTTCTTCAAAATTTGATTTCCTTTGGTAGTATGAACAACTTCTGGATGAAACTGAACACCATATAATTTTTTATTATCATTTTCTATTGCAGCTATTTTACATGTTCCAGTACTTGCTAAAACATCAAAATCTTTAGGCAATTTAGCAACTAAATCACCATGACTCATCCATATCTGTTCTTTTTTGCTAAGCTTCTTAAGCAACTTTCCCTGTTTTTTTACATGCAAATTTTTTTTCCCGTACTCCTTTAATTTTCCGGGCAAAACTTTGCCATAATATTTTCCAATCAATTGCATACCATAACAGATTCCTAAAACAGGAATTTCCAAAGAAAATATTTTCTTATCTAACTGCGGACTATTCTTCTCATAGACAGAAGCAGGCCCTCCGGAAAGAATTATCCCTTTTGGCTTTAATCTTTTAATATCGGCAGCAGAAACATCAAACGGCTTTATCTCTGAACTAACTCCAAGCTCCCTAATTCTTCTAGCGATTAAATGGATTACCTGGCTTCCGAAATTTATTACCAATATTTGGCTCATTTTCGATTATTTTTTTATTAATTATAATTATTTTTTTCATTGAATTTTTTGAATTAATTATTTTTTTATTATTGAAATATATTTTATTGATCACTATTTTTTTAATTGTTTTTTAAATTATTTTTATTATTAATTAGTCATTGTTTTATTTTATTATTGAAGTTTTTATTGAACTAAAATTGTTTTTAAGTGCATATTAAACCCAATTTATCGTTTTTTACTGCCTTTTTGATTTCCATTGCAATCCTTTCACCATATGATATTGATTTATGATACAAATAACCAGAGTAAGGAGTAAACATAGTCCCAGGGCTTCCAGGTATACGCATAGAAACATCAAATATTACAATATCTTCCTTGCCTTCTTCAGCAACAACAGCACCTTGCAGCGCAAACGGCCCAATGATTCCTGGCTTATTCAATTTTTTAGTTGCAGCAACAAACTTTTCACCAATTCCAAATATTTTCTCCAACAATGATTCTTTGACTGTAACAGCAACATGACCTGTTTCTATCATTTTAGGCTTAACAAACTTTAAAGCAGCTAACTGATCAGTAGCAGGCATTCTTATTAATCCATCTAAGTTAGTCTGTCTCCTGGTATCAGTTCCCATCAACTCTAATTCTTCATCTAAAACACTATAAAAATAATTGAAATTAACATGAGCACCAATAACATATTCTTCAATGACTGCCTTGTTTAAATCTTTTTTATTTATTATTTTTTTATTCAATAATGAACTTGATTTTTTCTTGTAGGTTTTATAGCTGTCAGCAAAGAAAAAAGCCCTTTCATAACCTCTCTTAGCTTCTGCAACCTTAACAATTACTGCTCTATCAATTTTTTTAGCATTCTTAAAAATTTTAGGAATCCTTATGCCTGCTTTCTGTAAAATATAATATTGATTTTTAGCAATATCCCTTTCCTCAAGCTTTAACATATTTCTTGTTCCGAATATTGGAACATTAAACTTATTCTCTATTTCCTTAAAATTACAGTAAACCCAGAAATATCTATTATGAATAAAAATTGTATTTAATTCTCTTAATTTCTCTTGCACATCCTTTTTAACAATATCCTTAAACTTATCAACTAAAATTATTTCATCTATTATCCCTTTACCATTTCTTGATTTGTAATATCTTTCATATGTTTTTTCTCTTCCTTTCTCACATACAACAACAGTCTTAAAACCATGCAGCTTTGCACCTCTGCATACATCTAACGCACTATGACCACCAAGCGTACCAATGGTTAAATTAGACTTATCATAACTTTCCAACACTTTTTTGATTTTTTCTTGTGTTACCATTCTATTATTTTTTCATTATTTTCTGTTTTTTTGAATTTTTTATTCTATTATTTTTTTTAATTATTATTTTGTTAATATTTAATTTTATTTTTTGGATTGTTTTTTCTTTATTGTAGTATTTTTTTTTATTGAAAATTTAATTATTGTATCTACCCCAAAATCTTACCCAATTTATTCTCCTTAATAGCAATCTTAATTTCCCTTGCAATCCTTCTCCCAGTACTCATAGGCTCATTATACTTAAGCCAGGTATAAGGACTACCTTCAACATAAGGATTAGTCCCAGCAACAATCCTAGCAGATATTTCAAAAACTCTTATTTCTTCATCCGGAGTTAATATAGCCTCTAGACAGAAAGGTCCCCACAAACCTCCTGGAGTAATTTTCCTGCTTTCCTTGATTACATTCTCTCCCATTTCAATAATTCTAGGTAAAAATGATTCCCTAATAACAACTGGTATATTCCCAACAATAACATAGCTTGGATCAACCTTTGGCAAAGCCATCTGGTCTCTAGCTGAAACTCTGCCTAAACTATCCACATTACTCTCATACCTTTTATCAAAACCCATAATCTCCAATTCATTAGTTAATGAGCTATAGAAATAATGAATAAACATAGGAACCCCAATAACATACTCTTGAATTACATAATTTTCCTCTTTAGAATGTGATTTAATTTTCTGTTTAAAATCCCTTTCATTCTTGGCCAAGAAATATCCTTTTCCACCTTTTGCACCATGAAATTTAACAATAACAGCCCTGTCAATATCTTTAGGATTTTCAAAAATTCTGGGCAATTTTAAACCAGATTTCTTTAGCCATTTCCTTTCTATTCTTCTGTCAGCCTCAAACCTTAATATATTCTTATTTCCATAATAAGGAATCTTAAAGCTCTCTACCTTATCAACACCTAAATAAGCAATCAAAGAAGCATGAGGAATAAATATTGCATTTTTCTTAATAATCTTATCCTGTATCTTAAACAATTCATTATAGTTATTAATTGTTATAATCTCATCAGCAACATTAAACAGTTTGTATGGTCTCTCGCGACCTTTTAAACATATAGCTATAGTAGAAAATCCTTCATCTTTCGCTCCTTTAAGTATTTGCAATGCAGAATGAGATCCTATTGTCGCAATTTTATAGTTTTTATGTAGCGCCATATCAAAAGTGAGCGTCTTGATTATATAAAGGTTTCGTTTAATTTTTTTAAATTTACACTTTATTATAGATTCTAAATTGTTACCACTCTAATATAGTTAAAAATAGAAAGACTTAAATATTAGTACATTTTAACACTATAAAGGTAAAATGGTAAAAATGCCAGAAATAAAACCTGATTTGGGATTAGAGGACTTTATAAGAGGAGGAAATCTCAATGTAGAAGAGAGAAATGTTAATGGATTTACAATATTGCGATCAACTCGGCCTCAGGATTCTATTTATAGTTCTGATATTTATCAGGATATTGTATTAAATCCAAATGGTGGTATTGTGGGTGTAAAAAGGTATGACTTTAGAGATCGTGTTTATAATATTGGAATAATAGGTGAACAAATAATTGGATATTTATCTGGTCTTCCTAAAGGTAAAACAGATTTTTATAGGATGTGTGATTTTTTTCTGGTAGGAATGGTAGAAGAAGTTGAAGATATATCCCAACTAATAAGCTCATACAGTACTTTTCCAGATCCAAAAAGTATCCACATTGATTATAGAAGACTTCCGATCAATAGTTCTACATTTAATATTGAAACTGCTTACATATACTCTTCAGATGGAGAAGAAGACCTTATTTTATGTTACGAAAATGATAAGGGAAATACTGCTGCAAAAAAACCAAATGAACCAAACCCTATATTAGCATATAATCCACAGAATGATGAATTTGAATATAGTTTTGAGACAAGTAGTGGATTAAATACTGTAAGGTTCCGGAAATCGATACAGATAGATGAACACTTAAAAATGAGAGAGCTTATGGCTACTGATTTAGAATGGCTTAATTTACCGAGACTTTTCCCATTATTGAAATTATCAACTCAATTACAACCAGATAATTACCAAACCAATCAATAATTTAAAAATTTAATACTCTATCTGATAATTTGTCATCACTTTACTATAGTAAATAATAGATAAGTTTATAAAGAGGTTTAAATTTTACTTAATAAAATGGATTATAAGCAATTTGAAGATTTAGAGCAAGACAGATTCTTAAATCAACATTATGGTTATGATAATATGAGGCAAATTTTAACTAATTTACAACCTATTGATCATCCAATAGTTAAAGACGAAACAAAAAGAGGTATAAAAGAAGGTGTTGAAGATTTTCTAAAATCAAATGGGAATCCTGATTCTTTATATCTTTCAGACTTGAGTGCTTTTTGTTTTGATGATTCTACTTATAAAAGAGTAGCGCAACAACTAAACGATTTACATCCAAATCTCAATTGTGTAGAGGCTTTTGCAGAAGATGTATGTGAAACCTATAGAATGTTTGTCTATAATGAATCTTATTCAAGATTACAACAAGAAGTAAATTCATAAATTTCTTTACCTTCTTCTTACAACATAAAAATGATGTGTGATAAAAATAAATGATATTTTACAAGAGGTATCAAATTTTTTTAATATTCTCTTAATTTTCATATTTGAAAATGGTCCAATTGCTTCATAAACGGAAAATTCCTTCTTTGCTAATTTCGCTCCTCCTCCTTTCTTAATCTTATAAAAATCAATAAAAAAATCTCCATCATATTCTTTAGTTACTGGATTATTTTTTCCATCAAAGCTTTTGCATTTTATTTTATTAAAAAAAAGATGATGGGGGATTGGGTATCTGTTTTCACCTTTTATAATTCTTTGACTATACAAAGTCTCTTTAAGTAGTTTTATGGCGTCCTTAAAAGAAGGCTCTCCAGTCCAATTATCATGTTCATTTACTAAGCATGTATTAAGATTGTTTGGGTCTAAATTTTTCCTTTTAACATGTTTAAATAGAAAACCCTTTAATTGTTTATTCGGTATTAAAATCAAATCACATCTATTAGGTGTTTGTTTTTCTATAATAAATACCATTGTAAAGACATATTACTCTGTTTCGTCTTATTAAATTTATCTAAAATCATTTACAAAATCTCAAAACCAAAACTTTTAAATCCAACATAATCTTATTCATTCCTATGCAAAAAATAAAATCAATCAATCCAGCAACTGAAGAAGTTATTGAAGAGATTGAAGTAGATTCATTAGAAAAAGTAAAAGAATCTGTAAAAAATGCAAGAAAAGCCTTCCCAAATTGGTCAAAAACATCAATTGATGAAAGAATAGAATGGATGAAAAAGTTAATTCCTATTATTGAGCAAAGAAGACAAGAACTTGCAGATACTATTACAAAAGAAATGGGAAAGCCCATTTCAATGTCAATAAATGAGCCATTAGGAGTAATAAGCGAAATAAATTTTTATTCTAAAAATATTAAAGAATTTCTTAAAGAGGAAGTTGTCTTTGAAAATGAAGAAGAAAAAGACATTTTAGTGTATGAGCCTTTAGGTGTTGTTGCCATAATTACACCATGGAATTTTCCAATTGCAACAGTTTTTTCCCCATTGATTCCAGCATTGCTATGCGGAAATACTATTGTTTTAAAGCCATCTGAGCAAACACTAATAGTTGGCAAAAAAATTAATGATTTATTTATAGAACTAGAATCAAAAGGCTTTCCAAAACATGTTTTTAATTTAATTCTGGGTGGAAAAGAAACTGGCAAACAACTAGTGCAGCAAGATGTTGATATGGTAACCTTTACTGGATCTACCAGAGCAGGCAAAGAAATAATGAAAGATTCTGCTGATAAAATCCATAAACTTTTGCTTGAAATGGGTGGAAAAGATCCTGCTATTGTTTGCAGTGATGCTGATATAGATTTTGCTGCCAAAAGTATTGTTAGGAATGCTTGCAGAAACACCGGTCAAGTTTGTTGTGCCATTGAGAGAGTTTATGTTAAAGATGATATTTACGATCAATTCGTAAAAAAAGCAGTTGAAGAAGCCAAAGCAATTAAGGTTGGCAATCCTGAAAAGCAAGAAACAGAAATGGGACCATTTGTTGCAAAATTCCAGGAAGAAATTTGCATTGACCATATAAATGATGCAAAGAAAAAAGGTGCTAAAATTGAATTTGGAGGTAATAAAGCAGAGAATAAAGGATATTTTTTTGAGCCAACAATAATCACTAATGTAAACAATAATATGAAAGTTATGACAGATGAAACCTTTGGTCCAGTTGTTCCTATTATGAAAGTAAACTCTTTAGATGAAGCAATAAAATATTCAAATAATAGTGTATATGGATTAACTGGTTCTGTTTGGACAAAAAATATTGAAAAAGGCAATAAAATAGCACATAAGTTGCAAGTTGGAGTTGCAGGTGTTAATGCACATGGTGGTGGAGCACAAGGAAGTGCATGGGGCGGTGTAAAAGAATCTGGATTAGGAAGACTAGGAACTAAAGAAGGCACACATGAGTTTACGAATGTCAAAACACTACGAATTAAAAAAATAATTAAAACTAATTATTAATGATTTTTAATAACCCCAACCACTTCTCTCATCTTCTCTTCCATCAACTCCTTAGAATCAGCCTCTAAATTCAGCCTCAACAAAGGCTCTGTATTTGAAGGACGGACATTAAACCACCAATCATCAAAATAAACACTTACGCCATCCATTGTCATTATTTTCTTGGGATTTTTTTTCTTATAATGGTCTTTTATTTGTTGTATTTTTTTTATTTTGTCTTTAACCTTAAAGTTAGTTTCCTCAATTTTATTATAAACCTCAAATTCCTTAACCAACTTAGATAATGGTTTATTTTCCTTGCTTATAATCTCGCAAACAATTAAGCTTGCAATTATTCCAGAATCAGCATTAAAGTTATGCTTGAAATAATAATGCGCACTATGCTCACAGGCAAATATAGCATTTATTCTCTTCATTGTATCCTTGATAAAAGAATGTCCTACACGCTCAATAACTGCTTTGCCACCAAATTTCTTTATAGTCTCTGGAACAATCTTACTGCATACTAAATTATAGATTATATTCTGATTTTTATGCTTTTGAAGAATATTTTTAATTAGTAATGCAGAAATGAATGAACTGTTTATTATTTTACCATTTTCATCAATAAAAAAAATCCTGTCAGCATCACCATCAAAAGCCATGCCAAAATCACATTTTTCCTTTTTAACAATTTTCTGCAGTTCTCTCAAATTTTCATATTTCGAAGGATCAGCTAAATGATTTGGAAAAGTTCCATCTAACTTAAAATACAATGGAATAATCTTTATTGGTAATTTATCATAAACTAACGGAGTAACCTTGCCAGCCATACCATTGCCAGCATCAACTACAATTTTTAGTTTTTTTATTTTATCTTTATGGATAAAAGAATGAACATGTTTGACATAATCTTTAAGGATATTTTTTTTAATTACCTTTCCATTTATATCATTTTTATTTTTTTTAAATTGTTTTTTTTCGATTATTGTTTTTATTTGTTGTAGTCCTGTATCTTCATTTATTGGAACAGCCATGGCCTTACAAAACTTTAAGCCATTATATTGTGGAGGATTATGTGAAGCAGTAAACATAACACCTGGTTTCTTCAAAAATCCAGATGCAAAATACAAGCCATCCGTACTTACCATCCCAATGTCAACTGCATCTGCCCCAGCTTCATTTACACCCTTCATAAAAGCCTTTGATAATTTAGGGCTAGAAACACGCATGTCATACCCAACTATTACATCCTTACACTTTAAAAAAGAAACAAAAGCCTTCCCTATTTTATAAGCAACATCATCTGTTAAATTCTTACCATAAACCCCTCTTACATCATAAGCCTTAAAGATTTGTGATAGCATTTTAAAATTCTTATTGATAATCTTTATTTATTTTTCTATTTCAAATAGAAGTATTTAAAAAAACATACAATATCCCTAGCAAAAGCATGACAAATGTTATTGAATATAAACAAATTAGTCCATCTTTAGAGCAAGCATATATGAAACATGGAGCAGACTATGGTTTAGTTCAACTACTAACTGATATTAGCCTTCCTGTTGCTACTGAATCTCCAATCTCTTGGTTATCTGAGTTAAAGGATGTTATAACGAACAGAACAGTAGTTTATGGGTCTAATGGAAATGTACATACAAATCCCGTAATGCAAATGGCTGCTATTTTATTAGATGAAGATGCAAAACTACTGGATTTTAGTGATTCTCCATTTATTGAAGGTGTAAAATCTAATTATTTTAAAGGTTTGAGTTTTATTATGTTGTATCGTGGAGATGTAGATAATGCAAAACGATATTTTGAAATGGTCCATAGATCTAATCAAAATACCGAACTTTTACGATTAGCTTTAGATAGATTTGATGAAGCACAAAGAATTTTATCAGAATCAAGAGATGATTTAAATCAATTAAGAGAAAAACATGGTTTTGAATCCTTAGATCTTTTCTTACTTGATAATTCTGATCAAAACGAGTAAAAAAATGAACCTTACCCAAAAAAAATGCAAACCTTGCGAAGGTGGAATTCCACCATTGACAGAAGAACAAGCAAATGATCTATTGAAACAAATACCAACATGGACTATAAAAGAGGGTCATGTCCTTAAACAATTCCAATTTAAAAATTTTAAAGAAGCAATTAGCTTTGTCAACAAAGTGGCAGATATTGCAGAGCAGGAAGGTCATCATCCGAATATAGCAATAAATTTCAAAAAAGTAGATATCGAATTATGGACTCACGCAATCAACGGCCTTTCAGAAAATGATTTTATTGTGCCTGCAAAAATTGATGAAATTAATTAATTATTCGGCCTCATCATAAAGGCTTACACCTGTCCATTTCTTCTTTGCTACCTCATACCTTTCCAGATTTCCAATATCAAACCACTGTCCTGCAAAAGGAAAACCCCTTAATCTGCCTTGTGTAGCAAGTTTTGGAAAAACATCCTTTTCAAGCATTGAAAAGCCATCTGGTATCATATCTATGACTTCTGGTTCCATTATATAAAAACCCGCATTTATTAAATTTGAAGGAGCATCCTCAGCTTTCGGCTTTTCCACAAACTCCAAAATCCTGCTTCCGCTTAATCTTGCAACTCCATACTGGCTAGGATCTGTTACTGTTGTCAATGCAATTGTTGCTAAAGCATCCTTTCTTTTATGTAATCTAAACATCCTGGGTATATTAAGATTTTTTAGCTCATCACCATTTGTAACTATAAAACTGTCATTAAGATGTTCTCTAGCTAATTTCAAAGGTCCAGCTGTTCCTAAAGGCTCATTCTCCTCAACATAAGTTATATTGACTCCAAACTTGCTTCCATCTTCATAAAAATCCTTGACTTTCTCTTTCATATAGCCAACACTTAAAATCACATCCCTTATGCCATATTTTTTCAGTAAATCAAATAAATGCTCTGTTACAGTTTTTCCTTGTATCTCCATCATACATTTTGGTATCTTATATGTTATAGGCCTTAATCTAGTCCCTTTTCCACCAACAAGAATAACAGCTTTTTCTGGCCTGTAAGTTCCTAATGCCTTTGTAAGCAACAGCTCTAATTGCTGGCTCCTATTTTTTATTATATCCCCATCTATCCTCTTGTCTATCTGCTTGATTAATTCACTATCCAGAGTAATTGTTATTCTTTCTTTCATTTTTAACTAACCTCTCATTATTATGAACTTTAAAAATGGAAGCTACGAACGCAACGAAGTAAGTGAATTTAAATCCGAAGGATTTATGGCTTGCTTCTGAGTTTGCTTTCATAGAACAGATATAACCGAACTTCTTAACATCTTTTTAATATTTTTCTTTTTTATTGAAAAACAGTTTCTTATTATTATTTATATAATTATTTATAAGTCTTTCTATTTTTGTATGATAAAGTATGATAACAGAAAAATTTAAATATAAGACCCTTTTTACCCTAAAAAGGGTGGTTATGTGGATAGGAATCTTGCTTTAGAATTTGTAAGAGCAACTGAAGCTGCTGCTTTGAGCTCTGGAAGATGGATGGGCAAAGGTGATGAAAAAAAAGCAGACAAAGCTGCAGTCGAAGCAATGCGAAGAATGTTTTCCAGTATTTCTATTAATGGTACTGTTGTTATAGGTGAAGGAGAAAGGGATAAAGCACCTATGCTTTACATTGGAGAAAAGGTTGGTTCTGGTTCTGGTTTAGAAGTTGATATTGCTGTTGATCCTCTAGAAGGAACCACAATAACTGCAAAAGGTGGAAATAACGCAATTACCGTCCTAGCTGCCGCTCCTAAAGGACATTTGTTCCATGCTCCAGACACGTATATGGATAAAATAGCTGTTGGAAAAGAAGCTAAAGGTGTTATTGATTTGGATGCATCAGTAAAAGAAAATATAAATGCAGTTGCTGATAAGCTTGATAAAAAACCTGAAGATGTTACTGTAATTATACTGGAAAGGGACAGACATAAGAAACTTATTGAAGAAGTGCGGAAATGCAATGCAAGAATAAAGCTTATTGGTGATGGAGATATTGCTGGAGGCATAGCACCTTCCATACCAGATTCTGGTGTTGATATATTGATGGGTATAGGTGCTGCTCCAGAAGGCGTAATAACAGCTGCTGCATTAAAAACCTTAGATGGAGAAATCCAAGGGCGCTTAAAACCCAGAAACAAGGAAGAAATTAAACGTGCAAAAAAAATGGGCATTAAGGACATAGATAAAAAACTTATGATGGAAGATCTTGTTAAAGGCAATAAAGCAATGTTTGCAGCAACTGGAGTGACTGACGGTACGATATTAAAAGGCGTAAGATACCAAGGTGATGGTGCTGTAACACATTCAATTGTCATGCGTGCAAAAACAAAAACAGTAAGATTTATAGAAGCGCACCATAATCTCAAGTTCAAACCGTTGAAATTTTAAAAACTTATTAAAAACATTTTTGAATAATACACGCAAAAATTGTATTGCAATTTTTGGTGAACTTGGAAATCAAAGATTTCCTGTTTCCCGAAAATCTAAAAGATTTTCAAGGATCCTAGAAATGCATGGCATTTCTATGAAAATAAAATAATTAAGTATCAATAAAAATTTACAATAGAAAAAATTAAATATATCATAATAGTTTTTTGGATTTTTGGGGTTAAATTATTATGACAGCTGAACTTAAACAAACAATAAAAGATATGGTTGTTGTTGGTAAGGGTATTTTGGCTGCTGATGAAAGCGTTAAGACCGCTACTAAAAGACTAGCTAGTATTAATGTTGAGTCAACAGAAGAAACAAGGAGGCAATACCGTAATTTAATTCTAACTGCACCTGGAATTGAAAAATATATTTGCGGAGTTATTTTATTTGAGGAAACTCTAAAACAAAAAACAAACTCAGGAGTTTTGTTTCCAGAACATCTAGCTAAAGTAGGAGTTGTTCCAGGAATTAAGGTAGATCAAGGCTTAACCGAATTGGAAGGTACTCAAAGCGAACAATATACTAAAGGTTTAGATGGTTTAGGAGATCGTTTAGAAGAATATAAAAAAATGGGAACTAGATTTACTAAATGGCGCGCAGTTTATTCAATCTCTGAAAATATACCATCTGATTTAATAATTAAAAGAAATGCCGAAGACCTCGCAAAATACGCTAAGATTTCCCAAGAACATAACTTTGTTCCAATAGTTGAGCCAGAAGTTTTAATTGATGGAAATCATTCTATTGATACTTGCTATAAGGTTACTGAAAAAGTTCTAAAAGAAGTATTTGAAGATTTAAAGAAAGAAAATGTTATAATAGAGTGTATGATCTTAAAGCCAAGCATGGTTATTTCTGGAAAGCAGGCAGAAAATCGTGCTCCAGTAGAAGAAGTTGCTGTAAAAACAGTAAAAGTATTAAAAGCTACAGTACCTCCTGAGCTGCCAAGCATTAACTTCTTATCTGGTGGTCAAACACCAGAAGAAGCAACTGCTCACTTAAACAAAATGCATACTTTAGGAGAAGATTTATCATGGTATCTTAGCTTTTCTTATGCCCGCGCATTGCAAGGACCAGCCTTAAAAGCTTGGCAGGGTAAAGATGAAAACATAAAAGCAGCTCAAGAAGCATTCTTGCAACGTGCTAAACTTAATAGCTTAGCCACAAAAGGAGAATATTCTGAAGATATGGAAAAAGAAGAACAAATAAAGGAAGTGTGATATAGATGATAAAAGTTGGCTTAATAGGATATGGGACAATAGGCAAAAGAGTTGCAGACGCTGTAGCACTGCAAAAAGATATGAAAATAGTTGGTATAACGGGACATACTTACGACTTCAAAATAGAAGTTGCAAAGATAAAGGGCTTTAAAGTTTTTACAACTGGAGACAAAGAAGAGTTTATTAAAAACGGCATCAAGCCTGAAGGTGATTTAAAAAATCTAATGGAGGATGTTGACGTTATAGTTGATTGCACTCCGAAAAAAATTGGCAAGGAAAACAAAGAAAAATATTATTTACCAAAAAAAATAAAAGCTATCTTTGAAGGTGGTGAAAAACACGAAGTTGCTGATGCAAGCTTTGTTGCACAATGCAATTATGATGAAGCACTAAATAAAAATTATGTAAGGGTTGTAAGTTGTAATACAACAGGACTTTGTAGAACCTTAAATGCAATAAATAAAAATTATGGAATTGAGAGCGTGCATGCAACAATGGTAAGACGTGCAGTTGATCCATGGGACATCTACCATGGGCCTGTAAATGCAATAGTTCCTGTTTTAGAGCTTCCTAGCCATCATGGTCCTGACGTACAGACAGTTTTGCATGATATAAATATCTTTACCACGGCTATGTCAGTACCAACAACCTTAATGCATATGCATTCATTAATTGTAGATTTGAAGAAGGATGCAACTGCTGAAGATATCCTGGATACATTCAAAAAAACTACCAGAGTTAGAGTAGTAAGAAATGCTGAAAAGGTAAGATCAACAGCAGAGGTTATGGAATTTGCAAAAGATATTGGAAGATCAAGAGGGGATATGCCTGAAATTTGTGTTTGGGAAGAAGGCATAGGAGTCAAAGACAAAAAATTATTTTATTTGCAAGCCATACATCAAGAGTCTGATGTTGTTTTGGAAAATGTAGATGCAATACGCGCTGTTACCGGATTTAAGGACGGACAAAAAAGCATAGAGATGACAAATAAGGCTTTAGGCGTTAATAATTTTTAAAAATTGGTATTACTTCTTATATAAGATACAAAAACAAATATATATCTAGGAATCAATCATGGTAACGGAAACAACACCAAACAAGTTAACACGTAAATTAACACCAGACATATGTTCAAAAATAGATGAGATGATAAAAGAAAATCCAAAATCTCTTAGTGATATAGGTGGAGAATTAAAAATTTCAGGTCAGACAGTACTAAATTATCTTAATGCCTCTTTCCAAAATGGTGAGTATAAAAAAAGAAGGATAGAATTTAATCAACGAAAAAAATTAGAAAAACAATATAAAAGTTCATCAGCAACAGAAGGTCAAGTGAGAGTTGTTTCTGCTCTGAAAGTAAGACTATATGAATTAGCCCAAGAAGAAGGATTTGCTTATGAAAAAGCCATAGCATGCTCATTCTCACAACAATTTAAAGATTATTCACTTGATTCACTTATTGGATTATATAGGAAGTATGCAGAAGCTAGCGAAAGTGGTATGAATTTATTATGGGAGGAACTAGGCAGAGGATTAGATATACAT
This sequence comes from Nanobdellota archaeon, assembly GCA_022564635.1. Classification (GTDB taxonomy): domain Archaea; phylum Nanobdellota; class Nanobdellia; order Woesearchaeales; family GW2011-AR4; genus JACPJP01. Next base: position 19,016 of record JADFLA010000024.1, read on the forward strand.
CCTATAACTGTTGCAAAGATGCTCAATGAAGCAGGTCTGGATGTACGAGCTGAAGAGGAATCCTTCGCTTTACAAAAGACATTTCAGTATGTTCAAAAAAAAAGATTCAATAAATACCCATATGATACTCTAATTTCATTATTTGAAAAATATAAAGAAATAAAAGATAGAGGTGACCGAAAATCATTGAAAGAATTGACCGAGGGTTCAGGATTAATGTTCACTGTTGTTGGAAGAATTCTTGATTATGTGAGTTTAGAGCCATTTTATCCCTCTAAAACTATACATAAAACTCCTGCAGAAAAGATGCAAGCGATCCAAAGAGGTTTTAATATTGACATGTCAGGAAGTGATATTGCTTATTTCATAGGTCTTCCAAGACACGTTGTCTCTCAGAATTTCTTGGCTATAGGAAATAGAACCGGTATCAAACGCAGAATGATAAACAATTATATTAATTTCGGCCATGAAAAAAAATTAACATTACGATTACAAAGCCAGATTTATAAAGCCTTTGATGCTGACTTTACAAGAAATGAAATTTCTCAATTGCTAGATACTAAACTAGAATTTGTTAACTATGCAATAATGCAGCGATATGTTCTGGAGCCAAAAATAATTGGAGACTTAAGGATTTTATTCTCCGACAATAGCATTAGCAGGCCCTATATAGGGAATTGAAAATACTCTTCTAAGGAAGATTTTTTAAAAAGTAGAAATAAATTTTAATTTAAAAGGTGGTAAAAAATGAAAATAGGAGTTGTAAAAGAAATAAAAGACAAAGAAAACCGTATAGCATTAACTCCAGAAGGAGCAAAAAAATTAATAGAAGCAGGAAATGAAGTTTTAGTGGAAAATAATGCAGGATTGAATTCTGGTTTTGAAAATAATGAATACTCTAATGTTGGAGCACAAATTGTAGATACAGAAAATGCATGGAATGCAGATTTAGTGATTAAGGTTAAAGAACCTATAGAACAGGAATACAAATTTTTAAAAGACCAAATTGTTTTTACCTACTTCCATCTTGCTGGTGTTACTAAAACATTGACAGAAGCTTTATTGCAAAACAAAACTACTGCAGTTGCTTATGAAACAGTTGAGAATGAAAATGGTAAGTTACCTTTACTAGCTCCAATGTCAGCAGTAGCAGGAAATATGTCTGTTACCATAGGGAGTTATTATCTTGCAAAGTTTAACAATGGAAGGGGCATGCAGCTTGGCTCCGTTTTAGGTAAAAAATACGGAAAAGTTGTTATTTTGGGAGATGGAGTTGTTGGAAAACATGCTGCAAGTACTGCATATGGAATGGGATCTAATGTTTATCTTTTTACAAGACATGAAGACAGATTTGATGCTTTAAAGCAAGAAATAGGTTCAGAACTAAACTGCATTTTATCTACAAAAGAAAATATAGCAGAGCATGTAAAAGATGCTGATTTGGTTGTAGGTGGTGTTTTACTTCATGGAGCAAAAGCACCTTATATTGTAACAGAAGAAATGGTTAAGACAATGCAAAAGGGAAGTGTAATAGTTGATGTAAGTATTGACCAAGGCGGTTGCATAGAAACTGCAAAACCAACCAAGCATTCTGATCCAGTATATGAGGTGCATGGAGTGATACATTATTGTGTCACAAACATGCCAGGAGCCTATCCAAGAACTTCCACAATTGCATTAACAACTGCAACATTGCCTTATGCTTTAAAACTTGCAGAAAAAGGAATTGATGCATTAAAAGTAGATCAAGGTTTTGGAAAAGGTCTTAACACCTATAAAGGCTTTATCACATACAGACCCGTGGCAGAAGCTTTAGGCATGATGGATAAGTTTAAGGATTTGAAGGAATTGGTTTAGAATTATGCTAATTTATTTTTGCAAAATTTTGAATGTTAATAAAGTTCTAAAGAAATATTTATAAAATGTTACAACTTCAAAGAAATAGAAAAAAAATTTCAAACTAAATCATGAAATTTAAGTTACTATCTCAAGAGATTTTCTTCCTGTAAAGTAAGTTTTTTTCCTTTTTCAAATAATGGATGCCTTTCAAGTAAGTCGGCCTTATATTCATTACCATGATCCCATCGTCTTATGTATTGTTCCGTTATTCTTACTAAGAACCTAACCCCAGTCGTGTTTAAAATATAGTTCTTCCCCCTATACGATACAAAAATGGTTTTTGCTCGCTTCCCAAGAGAATTTACATGGCTTTCAGCTTCTGTCCTATCAAAAAATGGCATTCGGCATAAATCACATATATACACCGGTATTTCACTTACCATTAGAATTATCTAATGCAATTATTTTTTAACTATTTAAATTTGCTCAACATAACTTTTCTGTGTTGTCTAAACAAATTACTTAGCAATATCATTTGAACAAGAATACTATGCGATATCTCCTATTTCCCATCATTCTCAAACAACTCATTAACCTTATCCCAATTAATCACATTAAACCATGCAGCCAAATAATCTGGTCTTTTGTTCATGTATCGTAAATAATAACTATGTTCCCATACATCAACTCCTAAAATTGGTGTATTGCCTTGCATTACTGGAGTGTCTTGGTTTGGTGTACTATCAATACATAATTTTCCATTAGCCACAATGAGCCATGCCCATCCACTGCCAAACTGTTTGACTCCAGCATCAATAAATTGTTCTTTAAACTTATCAAAACTTCCAAATGCTTCCTTAATAGCATTTCCTACCTTACCTGAAGCTTCTCCACCTGCATTTGGTGCCATGATTTGCCAAAAAAAACTATGATTACTATGCCCTCCTCCATGATTCCTGACAGCTGTCCTAATATCTTCTGGAACAGAATTTAAATCCTTAAGAACTTCATTGATTTCCTTATTTTCCAAGTCAGTGCCCTTAATAGCAGCATTCAACTTATCAATATAAGCTTGGTGATGCTTTGTATGATGTATTTCCATTGTCTTGGCATCTATATGCGGCTCAAGAGCATCATATCCATATGGTAATTTTGGTTTTTCGTGTGCCATTTTTATATACCTCCGTTTTGCAATATAATAATTAACAAGAGTAAAATGTTTTTAATCAATAATAACCCCCAATTATGTATTGCTTACCATAATAAATAACTGATTATTTATAAATATATTGTTAAATTTAACTAATTGTGAATTAATAATGAAAAATAAAGAAACAAATCAAAATAATTCCTGTTTAAACAATGCCTTATCAAGGCTCCATTTCTTAGCTCCATAACCTATGAGAACCAAAAATGTTGCAATGTAAAGTAATGCAAGTTCTCCTTGATTCATAAAAGGAATCCATCCTTGGGGTATATGAATCATGAAATATGCCACCGACATCTCTAGAGCAGTAACTATGGCTACCAAACGCGTTAAGAATCCTAGTGCAATAGCCAAACCACCAAAAAATTCTACTATTCCTGCTAAACCCATTAAACTAAGCAAGGCAACAGCTTGACCATCTCCAGCTACTCCCCCAAAAACTCCAAAAAGTTTTTGAGCTCCGTGTTGCAAAAATAG